>NZLV01000193.1 GCA_002694345.1 Maricaulis sp. | reverse complement strand
GCCCGCTTCCACGCGATGGGGGCGGAGCATGGCTTTTACACGCCCGTGCGTGAGGGCGGCTATGTCGCCGGGGATGCGCTCCAGCGCGTCTATACGGATCCGGACCGCCAGCTGGACATCCGCCTGTCGGGCACGATGGGCGAGGGCTCGCCCTCCGGTCAGCGCATCGAGCGGGCCGTGATGCGGGTGGTCCAGCCCAATGGCCGGACCCTCGTGATTCCGGTGATGGGGCTCTATGCCTGCCGCGGGGCCGGTGAGGCGCCGCGCTAGAAAGTCGGCGGATACAGGCCCGGCCCGTAGGCGCGATAGATCCAGGCCAGGGCGATGCCCAGGGCCAGCCAGGGGCCGAAAGCATAGGGGCGGGTCTCGTCGATGGCCCGGCGCTGGACCAGGGCCAGGGCGCCGACAAAGAGGAGTGCGGACAGCGCGCCGATCAGCACGATTCCCGGCAGCAGCCAGCCGCCGCACCAGGCGCCTCCGGCGGCCAGAAGCTTGGCATCCCCGCGCCCCAGACCCTGGATTCCGCGCAGCGCCTTGAAGCCGAGTTCGATTGCGACAAAAACGCCATAGCCCAGGACTGCACCGACGAGAGACGCAGCCGGGGTATTGAACACAAACGCATTCACTGCCAGACCGACCGCGATCAGCGGTAAAGTGACTGGATCGGGCAGGCGGTATGTCCGAAAGTCGATCCACGACAACGCGATCAGCGATGAAATGAGGATCAGGCTCGCGGCGTGGATGACAAACATGCGGGACCTGTCACAAAAGTGTCATGGGACTGCGCCAAAAGATCGGCGCGAAGAGGGGAATTGCCAACATGACAGACGCCGTAGCGGCGCTCCAAGCCGAAAATGTCAAAATGACGTTCGGCGAGACGAAGGCGCTCGACAATGTCAGCCTGACCATCGGGACAGGTGAAATGGTGGCCCTGATCGGCCCCTCCGGATCCGGCAAGTCGACGCTGCTGCGCGTCGCGGCCGCCCTGCAGACTGCTGATTCCAATTCCGGGCCGGTGTCCGTCCTGGGCAAGGTCATGCAGAAGAATGGCAAGATCAGCTCCGGTGTGCGCGCCAATCGCGCCCGGCTGGGCTTCATCTTCCAGCAGTTCAACCTGGTCGGCCGCCTGACCCTGTTCGCCAATGTCATGCTGGGCGCCCTGGGCCGCCTGCCGGCCTGGCGCGGCGCTCTGGGCCTGTTCCCGACCGATGTGAAACAATCCGCCATGGATGCGCTGGAGCGGGTCGGCATTGCCGAATTCGCCGGCCGCCGGGCCTCCAACCTGTCCGGTGGACAGCAGCAGCGCGGCGCCATCGCCCGCTCGCTCGTCCAGGGTGCACAGGTCTTGTTCGCCGATGAGCCGATTGCCTCGCTGGACCCGGTGTCCGCCCGCAAGGTGATGGAATTGCTGCGCGAGCTGAACCAGACCGATGGGCTGAGCGTCGTCGTGACCCTGCACCAGGTCGACTACGCCCAGAAATTCTGTGATCGCACGGTCGCCCTGAACAAGGGCCGGATTGTCTATGACGGTCCGTCCGACGGTCTGAGCCGCGAGAAACTGGTCGAGATTTACGGTCCCGAGTTCGAGACCGCCTTCCATGGAGGCGAGTCATGATCCGCCTGATGTCCCAGATCTTCGTTCGCCTGGCCCTGCTGGTCATGCTGGCCGGCCTGGCCGCCTGTTCCGCGCCGTCCGGTCCGGACAGCGAAGCCGGCACCAGCGCCGCCCCGACGAGTGAGCCGGGCGAGCGCCGCACGCTCAATTTCGGCATCATCGCCACGGAATCCTCTTCCAATCTGGAATCCAACTGGCGCCCCTTCATCGCGGCGATGTCGGAGTGGACGGGCTATGACATCCAGCCCTTCTATGCGTCCGACTATGCCGGCATGATCCAGGCGATGCGCTACAACTCCATTCAGGTAGCGTGGTTCTCCAATTTCTCCGGCCTGCAGGCCGTGCGTCTGGGCGGCGGCCAGGTCTTTGCCAAGGCGACCTATCCGGACGGATCGGAAGGCTATAACTCGGTGCTCATCGTGCCGGTCGACAGCCCGATCCAGTCGGTCGAGGACATCCTCGCCTGTGACGGCACGATCGATTTCGGCATGGGCGATCCCAATTCGACCTCGGGCTATCTGGTGCCGTCGGCCTTCATCTTCGCGCCCCGCGGCATTGATCCGAGCGAGTGCTTCAACTCGGTGCGCAATGCGAACCATGAAGCCAACGCCGTCGCCGTCGCCAACGGGCTGATCGATGTCGGCACGAACAATACGACGAACATGACGCTGCTGCAGCGTACGCGTCCGGACATTGCCGCCCGGATCCGCGTGATCTGGACCTCGCCGCCGATCCAGACCGACCCGATCATCTGGCGTTCGGACCTGGACGAGGAAGCCAAGCAGCGCCTGCAATACTTCTTCATGAATTACGGCCGCATGGGCACGCCGGAAGAGATTGCCGAAGCCCGCGAAGTGCTCGATCCGCTCTATTTCGGTCTCTTCCTGCCGTCCTCCAACGCGCACCTCGATCCGATCGTGCAGCTGGAAATCGTGCGCGACCTGACCGCGGCCCGTCATGATCCGGACCTGTCCGAAGCCGAACGCGAAACCCGTGTGGCGGCCCTGCGGGCGCGGCTGGCGGAAGTGGAAGCGGGCAATACCGGTCTGATCAGCCAGGCCAATGCGGTCGGCGATGTGCAGACCGACGCGCCGACGCCGACCGCGGCGTCCGGTGTGAACTGGCTGGCCACCGGCGCCATGCTGGCCCTGGCCCTGATCCTGCTGACCCTGCTTCTGTGGGCGTCGGCGCCGCGTGGTCCGGGACCGCGTGTGCCGCTGTTCGAACGCGTCGCCAATGCGGTCATTGCCGCCGGTGTGATCATCATCCTGGTCTGGAGCTTCGACAGCGCCGACATGGACCGGTCCTACCTGCTGGTCGAGAACGCCTCGGACATGGGCGAGTTCATTGCGGGCTTCTTCCCCGATGACATCGCCTCCGCCGAATCGCGCACCGAATACGGCCAGAACCTGATGCACGGCTTCTCCGAAGCCATCCCGCAGATGATCATCACCGTCCAGATCGCGATCTGGGGGACGTTCATTGCCATCTTCTCGGCAATCCCCTTCGGTCTGCTCAGCGCGCGCAATGTGGCCCCCAACTGGGTGGTGCAGCCCGTGCGCCGTCTGATGGACGTGTTCCGCTCGATTAATGAGCTGATCATCGCCCTGGTCTTCATCGCGGCCGTGGGTCTGGGCCCGCTGGCCGGTGTGATGGCGCTCGCGGTTCACACGACAGGCGTGCTCGCCAAGCTCTTCTCCGAGGCGGTCGAGTCGATCGATAACGGGCCGGTGGAAGGCGTGCGCGCGACCGGCGCCATGCCGCTGCACGAGGTGATCTGGGCGGTGATCCCGCAGGTCGCCCCGCTGTGGACCTCCTTCGGCCTCTACCGGTTCGAATCCAATGCCCGCTCGGCCACCGTGCTGGGTCTGATCGGCGCCGGTGGTGTCGGCCAGATCCTGTTCGAAGCCGTTCGCGCCTTCGACTACCAGCGCACGGCCGCGATCGTGATCGTGATCGTCGTAGCGGTCAGCGCGATCGATTTGCTGTCACAATTGCTGCGCAAGCGATTGGTCTAGACACCGTCAGATTGACGCCGAGATCAAGGCCCGGACCCGTCAGGTTCCGGGCCTTTTTCCTGTCTGCATTGAGGTTTTCGAAGTTTCGGGGAAAGCCGCAACAAACTTGTGATCTGTTTGTTGCAAAACCGTCATGGATTCTGATTACGAGGTTTCGCGAATTGCCAAATTCGTAGCAAAACCTTCACACCAGAGACGCAGGTTTGACACAAAGCTTCTATAGCGCAGCACGTCAGACAGGCGTCCTGAAAGCTTCAGGACAGCCCCCAGTGACCAAAGCTATTCTTGCGAGCACTCTCTTGGCCGCAGCCGCCGCTCTTGCCCCGACCACTTCCGCCTTCGCCCAGGACGAAGGCGGCTGGGAATTTGACGGTGTCCCTTCCTGGTCCAACCCCGAAACCGGCGACAGCTTCACATTCCGCGGCCGCGTCTATCTGGACTATGGCGATGTCGAGTTCGAGACGGCCGGTGCCACCACCTCCTGGTCGGACAGCGAGATCCGCACCGCCCGCCTCGGCGTCACCGGCAGTTTCAGCGGCGTGAGCTATGTCGCCGAATTCGACCTCATCAATGAGGCGATCGCGGCCAACGACGTCTACCTGACCTTTGAGGGCTCCGGCTTCGAGCTGAAGCTCGGTCACATGAAGACCCCCAACTCGATCGATGAGCAGACCTCCTCGCGCTACATCTCCTTCATGGAGCGCGGCCTGGGCACGGACCTGTTCGGCCTGGATCGCCGCGTCGGTGCCCTCTTGGTGCATGAGGGCGAGGGATACACGATCAGTGGCGGTGTGTTCGGGGGTCGTCCGGGCGATCTGTCCGACAGCCTCGAGCTCGACGACAGCTCCGCTCTGGCCGCCCGCATCACGCGGACGGTGAGCACGGATGACGCCACGCTGCATTTCGGAGCTTCGGTGCGCCATCTCGATTATGGCGATGCCGGGACCCGCGTGCGCGTCCGTCAGCAGACGCATATCACCGGTCGTGTGGTGTCCGCCGACTTCCGTCCCGGCCGTCCGCTGGGCGAAGCCGAGACCTCCCTGTTCTGGGGTCTGGAAGCGGCGATGGTCCGCGGGCCCTTCCATGTGGAAGCCGAATGGATGGATCTGACGGTCGACGGCCCGGCCGGCGATCCGGATTTCAATGCCCAATATATCTCTGCCGGCTATTTCCTGACCGGTGAAACCCGCTCCTATTCCAGCGGCTCCGGCCGGTTCGGGCGTACGCGTCCCACCACGACCGTTTCAGAAGGCGGGATGGGCGCTGTCGAGATTGCCCTGCGCGTGGACCGCGCCGATCTCGACTCGGTGAATGAAGGCGTCCTGACCAACTGGACGCTGGGCGTGAACTGGTACCTGGAAGACCATGTTCGCGTGATGGCGAATCTGGTGGACGGCACGGTCCAGCGGACCGGGGCCGCCGACACGGATGTTTCGGGCGCACAACTTCGACTGCAGTGGGATTTCTAGATCCCGTTCCGGGCGCGCAAGCGCTCAACAAGGTTCAATTGGCAAGGAATGCTAGACATGAAACTCCAAGCGAAAATCGCGGCCGTCTGTGCCGTGCTGGCGATCGCCGGCGGGGCGGAAGCCCAGCAGCGTGACCAGATCCGCATTGTCGGCTCTTCGACGGTCTTCCCCTTCTCGACCGCTGTGGCCGAATCCTTCGGCGCGCGCACCGAGTTTGCCACGCCGGTCGTGGAATCGACGGGTTCAGGCGGCGGTTTCCGCCTCTTCTGCGCCGGCGTCGGTGCGGAAAATCCGGACATTGTGAACGCCTCGCGCCGCATGCGGGCCTCCGAGTATGAGCGCTGCCAGAACAATGGCGTGCGCGAAATCACCGAAGTCCGGATCGGCTATGACGGCATCGTGGTCGGCTCGGCCAATCGCGACACCGAGGACATGGACCTGACGCTGACCCAGCTCTGGCTGGCCCTGGCCGCGGAAGTCCCGGCTGATGAGAGCTGCTCCAGCTTCATCGCCAACCCGTATGAGCGCTGGTCGGACATTGATCCGTCCCTGCCGCGTC
>NZLV01000192.1 GCA_002694345.1 Maricaulis sp. | reverse complement strand
CGGCGGAGCCCGGCCTTTTGCCGGTGGACTGGATCGCCGCGTCCCTGGCCCATCATGCCAGCATCCCCGACACGCCCGGCTGGGAGTATGGCTATCTGTGGTGGCTGATGCCCTATGAATTGGAGGGACAGTCCTACTGGGCCGCTGCGATGACCGGCAATGGCGGCAATCGCGTGATGATCCTGCCGGACTTCGGTGTCACCCTCGTCTTCACCAATACCGACTACAACACCCGTCAGATGCACCAGAACGCGCAGGCCTTCTTCGAGACCGAGATCGTGGCGCGGCTTGTTGCGGAGTAGTGAAGGGCCAGCCTACGCGCCCGCGCTCCGGCGCAGGGCGGGGCTGGCCAGCAGGCTTTCCTCGAGACCGGTCAGGGCATCCAGGGGCGCCGGGCGTCCCAGGAAGAAGCCCTGGCCCTCATCGCAGGCCTCGTCGCGCAGCAGGTCGAGCTGGTTCAGCGTTTCGATCCCCTCGGCCAGCACCGGAATGCCCAGGCTCTTGGCCAGCGCCAGGATGGCCCGCACCACGGCCAGCGAACGGTGATCGCTTTCCAATTCCTCGGTGAAGGACTTGTCCAGCTTGATCTTGTCGAAGGGGAAGGTGCGCAGGATGTCGAGCGAGGAATAGCCGGTGCCGAAATCATCCAGCGCCACGGAAATGCCCAGCGCCTTGATCTGACGCATGATGTGCAGGGATTGCACCTTGTCCTTGATCAGCGCCGTTTCGGTCAGCTCGATCTCCAGGCGATGCACCGGCAGGCCGGTCTCGATCAGGACCTGCTGGATCTGGCGGGCGAGGCCGGAATGGGTCAACTGCACGGCCGACAGATTGACGGCGACCTTGTAGTCATTCTCCCAGGCAGCGGCATCGCGGCAGGCGCGCTGCAGCACCCATTCACCCAGCGGCAGGATCAGGCCATTGGCCTCGGCCAGCGGGATGAACTGGTCCGGACCGATCCGGCCCAGCGTCGGGTGGGTCCAGCGCAGCAGGGCTTCATAGCCGCGGATTTCGCCGGTCTCGATCGAGGTCTGGACCTGGTAGTGCACTTCCAGCTCGTCCTGCTCGATCGCATGGCGCAGATCATTGGCCAGGGCACGGCGCTCGCGGACTTCATCGCCCAGCTCGGTGTCGTAGAAGCAGACATCCATCATCGGGTCGAGCTTGGCCTTGTACATGGCCAGATCGGCATTGCGCACCAGCGCGTCACGATCCTCGCCATCATGCGGGAAGACCGCGATGCCCAGGCTGGCGCCGGTGGCGCTGTCGAACTCGCCATAGCGGATCGGCTCGTTGAACATCACCTCGATGGCATCGACACGTTCCTGCAGGGCCATCCGGCTGTCCGTATTCAGCACGACGGAGAATTCATCCCCGCCCAGACGGGCAGCGAAATGGTGCTGGCCGACAAAGGCTTTCAGCCGTTCGGCGAGGGCGCACAACACGGCGTCCCCGGCGGCGTGGCCCCAGATGTCATTGATCTCCTTGAACCGGTTGAGATCGATCCCGATCACCGCCAGCCCATCTGCCTGACCGGAGGCCAGTTTGGCATCCAGATAGGCATTGAAACTCGTGCGGTTCGGCAGACCGGTCAGCGGATCATGCAGCGCCATGTGGCGCAATTGTTCATCGCTTTCCTCGCGGGTGCGGTTGTCGATCAGATAGCTCGACACGCCCGTGCCGATGATCACCAGGGCGGCAATCGCCACCGAAAGCGCCATGGCGCGGAAGGCGGCGCTGTCGGCGCCCACTTCGATCCCGGCAATCGGGGTGACAAGGAAGGCGGCCATGGCGGTGAAATGCAGGGCGACAATGGCCAGGACCAGGATGCCCGGGGCGATGAAGGCCTTCGCGCCCGTCGTCCAGCGCTCGACGGCCCAGAAGGCCGTGGCGGCCAGGCCGACAGACAGGATGATCGAGGCGGTGACATAGGCCTGGTCCCATTCCACCAGACCGTCGACGCGATAGGCGAACATGCCGGTGAAGTGCATGGCGGCAATCGCCAGACCGAACACACCGCCGCCGACAAGGTTGGCAAAGCGCGAGAATTTCGTCGCTGCGATGCTCAGGCCCAGCGCCGTACCGGCAATGGCGAGGATCATGGACACCAGGGTGAGGGCGGCATCGAAGGTGACCGGCACGCCCGGCTGGAAGCCCAGCATGGCGATGAAGTGCGTCGCCCAGATCGAGGAGCCCGCACAGACCGCGGTCAGGAACAACCAGCCCAGCTTTTCCGCCCGCTTGTTTTCCAGCGTGCGCCGGTAGAGGTGCATGGTCACTCCGGACCCGACCAGACACATGGCGGCAGCCAGCAGGACAAGCCAGAGATTATGTTCCGTAAACAGGCATGTGATGACACGCATGCCGCACCCCCAGGATCAACTTTTCATACCCAATGCGGGGTGGATTCTATTCGGCGCATGTTAACAAGGCGTCGCCTTAAACCCCTTATTTGCGTGGGGTATTTGGAGCGAGGTGGTCCCCGAGAGGGTGATCATCGCTTGTTGTCCCTGCCTGGCCTGGCTATTTTGGCGGCATGTCTTCAGGTCAACACGTTCTGATAGAATTATTCGGACCGGATATCTGGCTTTTCAACGGCCCGTCCGTGTCCGCCATGGGCGGGTTTGTCTATCCCACGCGCATGGTTGTGATCCGGCTGGCGGATGGCCATTTGTGGGTCTGGTCTCCGATCACCCTGACCGAAGCGGTCAAGCGCGAGATGGATGAACTCGGGCTGGTCTCGGACATCATCGCGCCCAATTCGCTGCATGACCTCGCGCTGAGCGACTGGCATGCGGCCTATCCGGCGGCGCGTCTGCACGCGGCCCCCGGACTGGCCGAAAAGCGGCCGGATCTGGGCTTTGACACCGTGCTCTCCGATGAGCCCGATCCGGCCTGGGCCGGCGAGATCGACCAGGTCGTCGTGCCCGGAAACGCGATCACGACCGAAACTGTGTTCCATCACCGGGCCAGCGGCACCATTCTCTTCACCGACCTCCTGCAACAATTCCCGCCGGACTGGTTCTCCGGATGGCGTCGCTGGATTGCCCGGATGGACGGGATGATCACGGACCTCCCGGCCGTCCCGAAGAAATTCCGCCTCGCTTTCACGGATCGCGCTGCGGCCCGGCAGGCGATCCGCCGCGTGCTCGACTGGCCGGCTGAGGCCCTGATCATCGCGCATGGGCAGCCGGTGAGGGCGGGCGCGGCCGGGATTCTGCGCCAGGCATTTGCCTGGCTGAAGCCGGAGCGGGCTGGCCCCCAATCGTGACAATTCCATCAAGGCCAGCCCCAACCCCTTGCCACCCCGTCGAATCCATTCTATTGCCGCGCCGCAAGCAGCAGAGAGGAGTCTCCCATGGAGATTCGTGAAGGTCTCACCTTCGATGACGTGCTCTTGCAACCGGGCCCGTCCGAAGTTCTTCCCGCCGATGCGATCGTGTCCACACGGATCGCCAGCGATGTCGGACTGAACATTCCCATCATGGCCGCCGCCATGGACACCGTGTCCGAAGCGGGCATGGCCATTGCCATGGCACAGGCCGGTGGCCTGGCCGTCATCCACCGCAATCTCACCATCGCCGAACAGGCCGAGGAAGTGCGCCGGGTGAAGCGGTTCGAGAGTGGCATGGTGGTCAATCCGGTGACGATCTCGCCGGACGCGACCCTGGCCGAGCTTCGCGCCCTGATCGAACAGCACAGGATTTCCGGTATTCCGGTCGTGGAAGGCGCCACGCCGGCCCGTCCGGGCAAGCTGGTCGGCATCATCACCAATCGCGATGTGCGCTTTGCCGACGACCCGAATGAGAAGGTCGGCAATCTGATGACGCGCGACGTGGTCACGGTGCGCGAGGGCGCGCCGGCCGAGGAAGCCCGCGCCAAGCTGCACAAGCACCGCATCGAACGCGTTCTGGTCGTGGATGAGGAAGACCGCTGCATCGGCCTCATCACCGTGAAGGACATGGAGAAGGCCCAGGCCCATCCCATGGCCGCCAAGGACAGCCAGGGCCGTCTGCGCTGCGCCGCCGCCTCCACGGTGGGCGATAGCGGGTTCGAGCGTGCCGAGGCGCTGATGGATGCCGGTGTCGACGTGATCGTGATCGACACGGCGCACGGCCAGTCCCAGTCCGTTCTCGACCAGGTCACCCGCGTGAAGAAGGCCTCCAGCGCGGCCCGCGTCGTGGCCGGCAATGTCGCCACCTATGACGGTGCCAAGGCGCTGATCGATGCAGGTGCGGATTGCGTGAAGGTGGGGATCGGGCCGGGCTCGATCTGCACCACGCGCATCGTCGCCGGTGTTGGCGTGCCGCAGCTGACGGCGATCATGGATGCCCGCCGTGCTGCGGAAGGCTCTGACGCTTGCATCATCGCCGATGGCGGCATCAAATTCTCCGGTGACATGGCGAAGGCCATCGCCGCGGGCGCTGACTGCATCATGGTCGGCTCGCTGCTGGCCGGTACGGAAGAAGCCCCGGGCGAGGTCTTCCTCTACCAGGGCCGTTCCTACAAATCCTATCGCGGCATGGGCTCGCTGGGCGCCATGGCGGCCGGGTCCGCCGACCGTTATTTCCAGAAGGACACCGAGCGCATGAAGCTGGTGCCGGAAGGGATTGAGGGTCAGGTGCCCTACAAGGGGCCGGTCGGACCGATCCTGCACCAGCTGGTCGGCGGTCTGCGCGCGGCCATGGGCTATACCGGTTCCCGCACGATTGCCGATCTGCACCAGCGTGCGCAATTCGTCCGCATCACCAATGCGGGCCTGCGTGAAAGCCATGTGCACGACGTGAAGATCACGCGCGAAGCCCCGAACTACCCGACCACCAGCTAAAACGCGCGCCGGGACAAGCCGCCATCCGTGTATGGAGGCCATGTCCCGGCGTCGCCTTGCGCGGCGCGGCCGGTCTTTCCAGTCTCGCGGACTTTCCCCAACGGAGTGTGTGATGTCTGAAGCTCTTCTCTACCCGGTCCTGGCGCAGGTCGCGCTGACCTTCGCCCTGCTGTTCACCACGGCCGGCATGCGCTTTGCCGCCGTGTCCTCGGGCAAGGTAAAGGCGGGTGATATCGTGCTGGGCCAGAAAGCCTGGCCGACCAAGGTCCAGCAATATTCCAATGCCTTCCAGAACCAGCTGGAAACGCCGATCCTCTTCTATGCCGGTGTGCTGTTTGCAGTGACGCTCAGCGCGGCCGGTCCGATCCTGATGATGCTGGCCTGGACCTGGTTCGGCCTGCGCGTCGTCCATGCGGGCATCCACATCACCTCCAACAATCTGCGCCTGCGCTTCCTGGCCTTCGGCGCCAGCGTGATCACGCTGCTGGCCTTCTGGGTGGTGCTGGCGGTTGAGGTGGTCAGCCGATGATGAATGAGCAGCCCGCTCTCGATCTGGACCAGGACATCCTCTTCCTGCTGACCGGTCAGTGGGATGATGCCGATGGCGGTCCCTGGCTGTGCGCTGATTGCTGCACGATGGAAGGCGCGCTTCTGGTCAATCCGCACTGGATGACATCCATCCGCGTGGTCCGCATCGACGCACCGCGTCCGCGCCCGGAGATCGTCGCCCTGCTGGATGAAGACCACCAGAATG
>NZLV01000191.1 GCA_002694345.1 Maricaulis sp. | reverse complement strand
GTGGGGGCTTTGTGATGCTGACGCAATGGACCCAAATCCCCTACACGGATGAAATAAGGCTCTTCGAGACGTCCTTGGGCGGATTGAGCGTGCCGCCGCAAGCCATTGCGGACCGTCTAGGCATGACTTGCGACAGGGGCTTCGATGACTTGGACAGTTTCGACATTCTCATTGTCGACAACGGTCATCTCCGACTGGGCTTTATCCGCCACAGCGGTAGTCCGGTAAACCATTGCGGAGTTTGCATGTTTTCGAACGGCTCCATGGCAGACATGAAGTCCGCGCTTGCGTTGAGCTTTCCGGATCTGATGGACGGCTTTGCCGAGTTCGACGAGCCCTGGTGACACCGCCAAGGGGCCGGCGGAGCCGGAAACTGGCGCTGGCGCGCCGCCCCTTAGACCCGAAGCCTTGCTCCGGCCCACTTTCCCATGGAATGGGGAAGAAAGAATGAACCCCGCTTCCCCACAGTTAATCCTGCGCCGCGGCCCTGCCTCGCCAGCCCTGTGCGCTATAGTGATTGCTGACCGAATCACGAGGCGTTGAGACATGGGTGAGCATTTCGATCCCGATGGCGGGCATATCGTCGAGGAAAAATTCGATGAAGCGCTGTCCCGGCGCTATCTGGCCTATGCACTCTCGACGATCACCCAGCGGGCCCTGCCGGATGCGCGCGATGGTCTGAAGCCGGTTCACCGGCGCCTCATGTACGCGATGCGCGAGCTGAAGCTGAACCCGGATCAGGCGTTCAAGAAGTCGGCGCGCGTGGTGGGTGACGTGATCGGTAAATATCACCCCCATGGCGACCAGTCGGTCTATGAGGCGCTGGTGCGTCTCGCCCAGGATTTCGCCTCGCGCTATCCGCTGGTCGAGGGGCAGGGGAATTTCGGCAATATTGACGGCGATAGCGCTGCTGCCATGCGATACACCGAGGCCCGCCTGACCAAGGCGGCCGAACTGCTCCTGGCCGATATCGATCAGGGCACGGTGGATTTCGAGGAAACCTATGACGGGTCCGAGCGCGAGCCGGTGGTTCTGCCGGGCGCCTTCCCGAACCTTTTGGCCAATGGTTCCACCGGGATCGCCGTGGGCATGGCGACGTCCATCCCGCCGCACAATGTGGCTGAGCTGTGCGCGGCGGCCACGGCGCTGATCGACAATCCGGAGAGCGATACGGATGCGCTCTTGCAGCATGTCCAGGGCCCGGATTTCCCGACCGGCGGCACGATTGTCGAGCCCCCGGCCGCCATCCGCGAGGCCTATCTGACCGGGCGTGGCGGGTTCCGCGTGCGCGCCAAGTGGGCGCTGGAAGACCTGGGCCGGGGAACCTGGCAGATCGTCATCACCGAGATCCCCTATCTGGTGCAGAAGTCCAAACTGGTCGAGCGCATCGCCCAGCTGATGGACGCCAAGAAGCTGCCCCTGCTGGATGATGTGATGGATGAGAGCACGGAGGACATCCGCCTCGTCCTGGTGCCGAAATCCAAGCTCGTCGATCCGGAAATGCTCATGGAGAGCGTGTTCAAGCTGACCGATCTGGAAAGCCGGATCTCGCTGAACATGAATGTGCTCGACCCGACCGGCACGCCGCGCGTGATCGGGCTCAAGGAAGTGCTGGAAATCTGGCTGGAGCACCGCCGCGAAGTGGCCGTGCGCCGCGCCCAGACGCGCCTGGCCAAGGTGGAAGACCGGTTGGAAGTGTTGGCCGGCTACCTCATCGTCTATGCCGATCTGGACGAGGTGATCCGCATCATCCGTTTCGAGGACGAGCCCAAGGCCAAGCTGATCGAGACCTTCTCGCTCACCGAACGCCAGGCCGAGGCCATCCTGAACATGCGCCTGCGCGCTCTGCGCAAGCTGGAAGAGCTGGAAATCCGCAAGGAAGACAAGTCCCTGCGGTCCGAGCGCTCCGAACTGAAAGCGCTGATCGGTTCCACCGAGAAGCAGTGGGAGAAGGTGCGCGGCGAAGTCGCCGAGGTCGGCGAATACTATGCCGAGACCACGCCGCTGGGTAAGCGCCGCTCCATCTTCGGTGAGGCCCCGGACATTGCCGGTGACGCGCCCATCGAGGCCTTCGTGGTGCGCGAGCCGATCACGGCCGTGCTGTCCGAGAAGGGCTGGGTGCGCGCGCTGAAGGGGCATATCAACGACGTCACCGAGCTGAAATTCAAGGAAGGCGACCGCTCCGCCTTTGCCGTGAAGTGCGAGACGACGGACAAGCTCCTCATGTTCGCCACGGACGGAAAATTCTACACGCTGGAAGCCTCCAAGCTTCCCGGTGGCCGCGGCCATGGCGAGCCGGTTCGCCTGCATGTCGACCTGCCCGAGGATGCCGCGCCGATCGGCCTGTTCAAATACGATCCGGAGCGCACGCTTCTGGTGGCCTCGACCGGCAATACCGGTTTCCGCATCCAGGAGAAGGATTGCGTCGCCATGAAGAAGGGCGGCAAGCAGATCCTCAACCTGGTCGAGGGCAGCGAGGCGCTGCTCTGCATCCCGGCCATGGGCGATAGCTGCGCCGTGATCGGCGAGAACAAGAAGCTGCTGGTCTTCCCGCTCGAGGAAATCCCGATGATGTCGCGCGGCAAGGGCGTGCGTCTTCTGGGCGGCAAGGGTGCCTTGCTGGCCGACGCCACGACCTTCTCCGGTGAAGAGGGGCTGACCTGGCTGGACGGGGCCGGGCGCCGCTTCAATCTGGAGGACTGGCACTTGTGGACCGCCAAGCGGGCCCAGGCCGGCAAGATGGCGCCCAGGGGCTTCCCGCGTTCACTGCGCTTCGCCCCGCGCGGCTCGGAATTCCTCGCTTCACAGGCGAAAGCGGAATAGGTAACACTCAACCAATTGGTTGCATCGACAGGAGTTAAGTCATGGATGCCGGTCTCATCGTTCTGATCTTGCTTATCGGCCTCGGCATTGTCCTGGTCGTTATCTACAACCGGCTCGTCGCCCTGCGTCAGACCTGCAACCAGGCCTGGGGTGATATCGATGTGCAGCTGAAGCAGCGCCATGACGTGGTGCCGAACCTCGTCGAGACCGTGAAGGGCTATGCCAAGCACGAGCAGGAAACGCTGGAAAACGTCATCAAGGCGCGCCAGACCGCGATTGATGCGACCTCGCTGAAAGGCCTGGCCGAAGCCGAGAACATGCTCTCCGGTGCTCTGCGCCAGCTCTTCGCCCTGTCGGAAAGCTATCCGGACCTGAAGGCGAACGAGAACTTCCTCTCCCTGCAGAACGAGCTGGCCGATCTGGAAAACAAGATCGCCGCCGCCCGCCGCTTCTTCAACAATGCGGTCAACGAATACAACACCTCGCTGGAGCAATTCCCGGCCGTGGTGATCGCCAACTCCTTCGGCTTCAAGTCGCGTGACTATTTCGAAGCCGGCGAGAGCGAACGTGCCGCCCCGAAGGTGCAGTTCTAGGCCATGTTCCTGGGCGCGACCGGACTTCGCTCCCATATCTGGAACAATAATCTGAAATCGGTCCTGCTGTTGGCCGGGTTCCCGATCCTGCTCATCCTGTTGGGGCTGGCGGTGACCTGGTTGACCGTGGGGATGGCGGATCCTTCTGCCGTCTCCGCCGGCAAGGGCGGGGCGGCGGCCGGTTTCTGGCAAGCCGAGCTGCGCCGCCTGCCGGGCATCGCGGCCTGGTCGCTGGGTCTGGCGGGCGTCTGGTTCGTCATTGCCTGGTTCGGACACCAGGCCATGATCAACGCCGCCACCGGCGCCCGCCCGGTCACCCGGAAGCAGGAGACCCGCGCCTGGAACCTGCTGGAAAACCTGTGCATCTCGCGCGGCATGACCATGCCGAAACTGGCGATCATCGAGACGCCGGCCCTCAATGCCTATGCCTCCGGCCTGCATGAGGGCCAATACACGGTGACGCTGACGCGCGGCCTGATGGAACGGCTCGATGATGCCGAGCTGGAAGCGGTCATCGCGCACGAGCTTTCCCACATCCGCCACAAGGATGTCCGCCTTCTGGTGATCGCGATCATCTTCGTGGGTATCATTTCCTTCGTCGCCGAGATCGTGTTCCGGCGGATCTTCTGGTTCGGTTTGCGCGCTGGTGGTGACCGGCGTTCCGGCGGTCGCAGCGGCGGTCTCGTCATCGTGGCCGCCATCGCCATTCTGGTCGTCGCTTATGTCTTGGCGATCCTGATCCGCTTCTCCCTCTCCCGGCGGCGCGAATACATGGCCGATGCCGGCGCGGTGGAGCTGACCCACAATCCCGACGCCATGATCTCCGCCCTGCGCAAGATCTCCGGCCATGCCGATATCGAGGACGCACCGGACGAAGTCCGCGAAATGTTCATCGAGAACCCCAAACAGGGCTTCATGGGCGTCTTCGCCACCCACCCGCCGATCCCGAAACGGATCGAGATGCTGGTGAAATATGCGGGCGGAACGCCGTCTCTGGGCCGGAGCAGCGTGCCGGAGGTCTAGGCGCGGTTTTGAAAATCAGGCGTGGGGTCGTAGGCTTTCCCGACAAGGGGGAGCGCATCATGAAATCTGTCTGGACGGCCGCGACACTGGCGGCGGCGCTGGTTCTGCCAGCCTGTTCCACACCCGGTTATCGCACGCTTAATCCCAGCTGCGTGGAGCCGTTTGCCGACGCCAAGTACAATCGCGACGGACATCAGGACACGACCTATATCGTGGCCGTGATGGCGGGACGGTCGCCGCGTGAGGCGGCGCTTTTGTCCTTCTACAATGAGGCGGCGGATGATCTGGCCTGGCGCTTTGCAGCGCCGCAGGTGAGCCTGTGGGCGAGTTTCGGGGGATGGGGGTATCGGCACCGGATTGTTGGTGTCCTCCATTCCCTGCATGGCGGAGAGCCGGATGCGGTTGCCCGCAGGCGGGCCGATCTCGCACGGCTTTTGTCCCAGCGCCCGGTCGGCGAGACAGAGACGATCTGGCAGAGCGGTCTGATCATTCATGCGCTGGGTGACAGCTATTCCCACACGCTGGGTGATCGCGGTCAGGGCGCGGCCTATGGCGAGCTCTACGGGCATTTGTTCGACGGGCATTCGCCGGACTATGTCGCGATGCGGCCCCCGGTCTACCGGGCCTATATCGAAACCCTCTTTGAAGCGCTGCGTGTGCCGGGACAGGATGACAGGGCGGCGTTCGAGGCCTTCCGGGACCGGATCATGGCCCTGCCGGAGGGCGAGGCCTGGATCACCCGGCATGTCGAGGCGATCCGGGCGGCCCGTGAGGATGTCGCGCCGGCGCCCCGTATGGATTGCGATGCCCTGGCCGGGAGTCTCACCATGCGTGAGGTAAGCCGTTTCCTGCAGGAGCTGGAAAGCGGCTTCAGCGGTTAGTCCTCGATATCGTCCGCGTCTTCGGTCCCGTCCTCTTCCTCTTCATCCAGCAGGCCCGCATAGCTTTCACGAAAGAGGAACCAGACCGAGGTGAAGAGGGCGGCGATGACCGGGCCCAGAATGATGCCCACGGCGCCGAACAGGGTCAGTCCGCCCAGGGTCGAGATCAGCACCATGAGATCGGACATCTTGGCATCCTTGCCGACCAGGATGGGGCGCAGGATATTGTCCGACGTGCCGACGAAGAGCGCCCCCCAGATCACCAGGCCGATCCCGGACACATAATGCCCGGTACCGATCAGCCAGGCCGCTGCCGGAATCCAGATCAGCGGCGGTCCGATCATCGGGATGATGGAGAGCAGGGCAGCTATGGCTGCCCAGAAGATCGCGCCCGGTACGCCGGCGACGAAGAGTCCGATGCCGGTCAGCACGCCCTGAACGATGGCAATGAGGAAAGACCCCTTCACCGTCGCGCGGATGGTCGACAGCGCGCGTTCGGCCAGAAGGTCGCGGCCTTCCTTGGTCATCGGCAGGAGTGAGACCGCCGAGCGTCCCAGCGTCCGGCCGGACATCAGGAAATAATAGAGCGCATAGATCAGGATGAAGGTGTTGAGCGTGGCGATCAGGAAGCCGCCCGTGCCCGCGCGCAACGAGTTCACAAGGATGCGTCCGACCGTGCCGGCCAGATTGCCCAGCTGCGCCGTCACGCTGGCCTGGTATTCGATCAGCTCGTCGCGGAAGGGCAGCCAGTCGGGCAGGCCGGTCAGCCCGTCCTGGCGGATCAGATTGACCTGTTCCTGCACCCAGGGCGACACCATCTGGGTGACCTCGATCGCCTGGTCGGCGATGACGCCCAGCAGGATGGTCGCCGGGATGACGAAGGCCAGGATGGAGACGGTGACCAGCAGGCCCGCCGCCAGTCCGCGGCGGTCTCCGAAGAGCTTGGCCAGCCAGGCATGCGGGGGTGCCAGGAAGAGCGCCAGCACACCGGCCAGGAAAAGCGCAGCGAGATAGTCCCGGATCATCCAGACAAAAATGCCGGAAATGATCAGGGCCAGGGCCGCGATGAAGGCGCGTTGAAGCTCGAGCTTGCGATGCGGGGTCATGCCTTAATCATAGAGCATGTTCGGCAGGCCTGTGGCCAGCCAGGGCAGGGCCGCGACCGCGATGATCGCCAGGATCTGGATGATCACGAAGGGGATGGCCCCGCGATAGATATCCATCGTCTTGACGCTCTTGGGCGCGACACCGCGCAGATAGAAGAGCGCAAAGCCGAAGGGCGGGGTGAGGAAGCTGGTCTGCAGGTTCATCGCCATCAGAACGCCCAGCCAGACCGGATCCACGCCCATCATCAACAGGATCGGCGCGACGATCGGGACCACGACGAACGTGATCTCGATGAAGTCGAGGAAGAAGCCGAGGATGAACATGACCAGCATGACCACGGCCAGCGCCCCGAACACGCCGCCCGGCACGGACTGGAGCGCATGGGCGACGGTGTCGTCCCCGCCCAGCTCCCGGAAGATGAGCGAGAAGAGCGACGCACCGATCAGGATGACGAAGACCATGGCCGAGATCGTCGCTGTGGAGGACATGACTTCGTCCAGCACGGCAGAGCGTTTCAGGCGGATCAGGCTAAGCCCGGCTCCGACCAGAATGATCAGGCAGAGCAGGCTTGCCGCGGCCATGCCGGGCAGACCGAGATCGCTGACGAAATAGCGTTCGCCCGTCACCAGGTTGGGAATGATCACCAGCGCGATCAGGGCCACCAGCGAGAACAGGCCGGCATAGGCCAGAAGCTGGCCGCGCTTGAGATTGGCCTTTGCACCGGCATTGCGGGCCCCGGCGATGAAGGTTGCGCCGACGGCGCCGACACCGGCGGCTTCGGTCGGTGTGGCCAGGCCCGCCAGGATGGAGCCGAGCACGGCGATGATCAGGGCCAGCGGCGGCACCAGGGCGTGCAGGATCGCGCCCCAATCGGCCTTGGCCTCATCGCGCGGCGTGGCTGGCGCGCTTTCCGGTTTCCAGATGGCCATGGCGATCTGGTAGGCAATGTAGAGACCGACCAGGAGCAGGCCCGGGATCAGGGCGCCGGCGAAGAGGTCGCCGACCGACACGATGTCCGGCGAGAAAATCCCCTGGGCGCGTTGGGCTTCCTGATAGGCGTTGGAGATCTGATCCCCCAGCAGAACCAGGACGATGGAGGGCGGGATGATCTGGCCCAGCGTGCCGGACGCCGCGATGGAACCGGCGGCCAGGGCCGGGTCATAGCCGCGCTTGAGCATGGTCGGCAGGGAGAGAAGGCCCATCGTCACCACGGTCGCGCCGACAATGCCGGTGGACGCTGCCAGAAGCGCGCCGACGACCACGACCGAGATGCCCAGACCGCCGCGCAGGGAGCCGAACAGGGCACCCATGGCTTCCAGCAATTCCTCGGCAATCTTGGACTTTTCCAGCATCACGCCCATGAAGACGAAAAGCGGAACGGCGACGAGGATGGAGCGGTCCATCTCCATCAGATTGCCGTAGATGCGCTGCGGGAAGGCGCGGAAATGGATCGGGTCGAACAGGTTCAGGCTGATCCCGATCAGGGCGAAGACAAGCGCCACACCGGCCAGGGTGAAGGCGACGGGATAGCCCCGCAGCAGCGCGGCAAAGGCCGCGATGAACATCAGGAAGGGCAGGAATTCGATGAAAAGCGCCATGCTCAGACCTCAGCCTCCAGCGATGCCGGAAGCTCGGGCGTTTTCTGGCCGGCCAGGGTCATGGCGGCCCGTGCCGCCATCGCCACACCCTGGATGATCATCAGGATGGCGAAGAGCGGGATGGCGGTCTTGAGCAGGAAGACGAAGGGCAGGCCGTCACTCTCGCGGGAGCGCTCCAGAATGCGCCAGGCCGAGGCCATGTAGCCGGTCGAGGACCACAGGATCAGCGCGCTCATCGGGATCAGGGCGAGATAGGTGCCGAACAGGTCGACCCAGGCTTTCGCCTTGTCCGACGCCTTGGAGTAGAAGACGTCGACGCGGACATGGCCGCCATTGAGCAGGGCGGAGGCCGAAGCGAGCAGGAAGAGCAGGGCGTGCATGTAGATCACGCTCTCCTGCAGTTTCGTGGAGGCGAATCCGAAGACATAGCGCTGGACCACGATCACCGCCGTGACCACGACCAGGCCGAGGGCGAACCAGCGCGCGGCACCACCGATGGAGCGGGTGAGGGTTTCAATGCCGCGGATCAGCGTGTCGTGCAGCGTCCAGCAAATCCCGGGCAGGGTGACGAAGCGCCCCAGAATGCCTGTGATGAGGGGCAGCACGGCCAGCGGCGCCAGCACCAGGCCGATCCGTCCGGCCCACAGTCCGAACGTGTGGGCGATGCCGGGCAAATGGGTCTGTGCCCAACCGGCGACGCCGCCCCGGGTCAGGCCATCGAGCACGACCAGCAGCACGGCGAGGCCGAGACAGGTCAGGATCAGGCGATCGCCGTCACGCATGGTCTATTGCCCGAGAACGCGTTCGCGCTGGGCCATGTAGGGGAGTTCGGAAATCCGGCCCCAGCCGCGCATCTTGTTGCGGGCATCGAGATAGCTCTCATAGACCTGGCGGGTGAACGGGTCGGCATTGCCGGTATCGGCCACGACCTGTTCGGAAATCTCGCCGATCCGGGTCCAGATATCGTCGGAGAACTGGCGCAGTTCCACACCATGCTCATTGACGAGCACGTCCAGGGCGAGGCCGTTCTGGTACTGGAATTCAGCCAGGGAGAGATTGTTGGCCGTGCGGCAGGCCGAGGCGATGATCGCCTTGTGATCATCGGCCAGACCGTCCCAGACGCCGCGATTGATGCCGACGCCGAGACAGGATCCCGGCTCGTGGAAACCCGGACCGTAATAATAGGGCGCCTCACGGTAGAAGCCGAAGGCGAGGTCATTCCAGGGACCGACCCATTCGGTGGCGTCGATCGTACCGTTCTGCAGGGCGGGATAGATTTCGCCGCCGGACAGGGTGACAGCCGCACCGCCCAGTTCACGCAACACATTGCCGCCCAGGCCCGGAATCCGCATGCGCAGGCCCTGGAAATCGTCCAGCGTGTTGATCTCGCGCTTGAACCAGCCGCCCATCTGGTGGCCCGAATTGCCCGCCTGGAAGGGTTTGATGTTGAACTGTCCGGAGAGTTCGTCCCACAGGGCCTGGCCGCCGCCATATTCCACCCAGCCCATGATTTCATAGGCGGTCATGCCCATCGGCACGGCGGTGAAGAAGTTGAAGGCCGGGGACTTGCCCTGCCAGTAGTATTCGGCGCCATGATACATGTCCGCCGTGCCTTCGGAGACGGCATCGAAGGCCTCGAAGGCGCTGACGATTTCACCGGCGGCATAGACGCGAACTTCGAGCGATCCGCCGGACATGCGGTTGATATAGTCGGCGACATTGTTGGCTGCGGTGCCCAGGCCCGGGAAATTGGCCGGCCAGGTCGTGACCATGCGCAGGCGGGTGACGCCGCGATTGACGGCCGGTGCCGCCGGTCCGCTGGCGTCCTGCCCGGTCTCGCCGCAAGCGGTCGCAACGGTTGCGGCAGCGATTGCGCCGCCGCCGATGAATGTGCGTCGATCCATGTCTGTCTCCCCCGGGAACGGCTCCTGACCCCTCAGGCCGTGCCTTATTCGTCCTCGTCGCCCTCATGGTTATCCAGTTCGGACAGGGGCTGCCAGCCCGAGGGCGTCAAAACTTGCAGCGGCTCGTACTGCGCCTTGTAATTCATCTTGCGGCTGTTGCGCACCCAGTATCCTAGATAAACGAAGGGAAGACCGGCCGCTTCGGCCTGGCGGACCGCATCGAGGATGATGAAAGCGCCTAGGCTGCGCCGGTCCTGTTCCGCATCGAAATAGGAATAGATAAGCGACAGGCCGTCCTTGAGAACGTCCGTCAGAACGCAGGCCGTCAGCTCGTGCGCGGCATCGCGATACTCGGCGATATGGGTCCGCTGCGCGCCTTCCTCGGCCATCATGACGTATTCGCCAAAGGACATGCCGACCATGTCGCCATCATCATGGCGGGTTTCCAGATAGCGCGAGAGCAGGTCGAACTGTTCCAGCGTGGCGGTCTGCGATTCGGTGGACACCGTCAGATCGGCATTGCGATTGACGATCTTGCGCCAGCGACGCTTCCAGTCGAACTCGGCGACATTGATGCGGACGGATTTGCAGGCATCACAGGCTTCGCAGGCCGGCCGGTAGAGCACGCCCTGGCTGCGGCGGAAACCGGCATGGGTCAGCGCATCATTCAGCGCCGGACCTTCGCCGACATCGATCCGGGTAAAGACCTTTCGCTCCCACCGGCCCGGCAGATAGGGGCAGGGCGCGGCGGCTGTCAGGAAGAAGGGGATCTGGCGTGTCGCAAACGGATGGGTCACGGGGCCGGTCTTCGCTTCAGCTGCTTCGTGGACAGACTATATCAAGCCCATCCAAACGCGTAGAGCGCGGAGATGTAAATCGTGAAGGCCAGCCAGAACAGGATCACCATCGGGGCTCCGGCCCGGATGTAGTCGGCGAACTTGTAGTGGCCCGGCCCCATCACCAGGAGATTGGTCTGATAGCCGATCGGCGTGGCGAAACAGGTATTCGCCGCGAACAGGACGGTCAGGGCGAACAGGATCGTATTGTCTGATCCGATCTGGTCGGCGGCGCCGATGGCAATCGGGGTGAACAGGATCGCGGTGGCGCTGTTCGACAGGAAATTGGTCAGCACGGCGACCACGATGAACAGGGCCGACATCAGGGCGACCTCGCCGAAGGGCGCGAACACGCTGACCACGCCGGAGGCGAGCAGGGCGGCACCGCCGGTATCCTGAAGGGCCGTGCCCAGTGCGATGGCCGAGCCGATCAGCAGGAAGACCTTCATGTCGATCGCCCGCGCGGCCTGGCGGGTATTCAGACAGCCGGCTGCGATCATCGCCACTGCGCCCAGGAAGGACGCCACGACAATGGGCAGGAGGCTGGTAGCCGCCAGCAGGACCACACCGGCGAAAATGATGCGGGCGGCCGTGGTGCGCCGCGGGTCGGCCAGCGCCTGGGTTGCCCATTCCATCAGCAGGAGATCGCGGTCGGCGCGCAGCTGGCGCATGGATTCGGCAGACCCGAACAGGAGCAGCGTATCGCCGGCCTCCAGACGGATTTCGCCCATGCGGGAGCGGATCATGCGGCTGCGGCGCTGGATGCCCAGCACGATACAGCCCGTGGCATGACGGAAGCCGATCTGCTGGATCGTGCGTCCGATCAGGCGCGAGCCCGGTGCGACCACCGCCTCGGTCATCATCAGCGTCTCGCCCGGATTGGGATTGTCGCCGGGGCCGGAGGTGGCCAGCATGCCGCGCATGAAGTCGGCGCGCTTGGAGAGCAGGCTGGACAGGGTCTGGCGCGTGGCGGCGACGATGACGAGGTCGCCCACTTTCAGCTCGATCTGGTCAAAGGGTGGCAGCAAGGCGTGCTCGCCCCGCTGGATCATGCGCACCGTCATGTCGGGCAGGTCTGAGAACATGCCCATGACCGGCTTCTTGCCCACCAGCGGGTGATCCGAGGTGACCTCCAGCTGGGCAATGTATTGGCGTCCCTTGCCGCCACCGGCGATTTCCGACTCCATCGTGTCGCGATCCGGCAGCAGGCGCGGCAGGATCAGAACGATATAGATCAGCCCGACCCCGGCAAGCATGAGGCCTGGTCCGGTCGGGGTGAAGAAGTTCAGGTCGACCTCGGAGATCGCGCGCAATTGTTCCGCCACCAGAAGGTTGGTGGAGGAGCCGATCAGCGTGGTCATGCCAGCCAGGATACAGACATAGCTCAGCGGGATGAGGAGTTTGGACGGGCTCTGCTCCATGCGGTGCGCGATGGCGACCAGGATGGGCACGAACATCACCACGACCGGCGTGTTGTTGATGAAGGCCGACACCACGAAGGCGAAGGCGAACATCATCACCAGGGTCAGCTTGGGGCGCTGGTCATAGGATGAGAGCAGGAATTGCGTCGGCCCTTCCATCGCCCCGGTCTGGAATATCCCCTGACCGACGATCAGCAGGCACATGATGGTGAACAGGGCCGGATTGGCGAAGCCGGTCAGCATCCGGGCCGACCAGTTCACATCGGCATGGGAGGCCAGCTCGACCGGGAAGAGATTGAAGAAGAGCAGGAGCAGGGCGACGATGCCGGCCGAGACCATCTCGATCGGAAAACGGTCCCAGATGAACAGGCCCACGGCGACCGCCAGGCCGCCCAGAACCACCCACATCTGCCATGCGCCAAGCGCCGCTATTTCAGCCGCCAATTCACTCATCTCGATTTCGGGAATTTGAGGTTCGGTTCATCCGTTGGCAAACGCTAGCATGCGTCTGACGGACTTGCGAAGTCTTTCCTCGAAACCGGACTGTATCAGGGCCTGCTAGAGTTCGTGGCCGGCCGGAAGCACGGGGGCTTCGCGCAGCAGTACCACGGAGATCCGGCGATTGCCCGGCATGTAGGGATCGTCCGGGTACAGCGGTTCCGATCCGGCCTTGCCCCGCACTTCATAGATGCGGTCATTGGAGATGCCGGCCCGCTGCAGCACGGCCCGTGCGGCATTGGCGCGGTCGGCGGACAATTCCCAATTGGTGTATTCCAGATTGGTCGCCGGAGCACTGTCGGTATGGCCGGCGATCGACAGCCGGTTCGGCAGGCGTTCCGCGATGCGGGCCACGGCGCGCAGCAGGGTCACGGCACGATCATTCGGCTCGGTGGCACCCGGATTGAACATCGGGCGGCCTTCCTGGTCGATCAGCTGGATGCGCAGGCCTTCCGGCGTTTCATCGACAATGATGTGGTTGGACAATTCGGCCAGCTCCGGCATGTCCTGCATGGCCTGGCGCAGCGACATGGCGGCGGAGTGCAGCTGCGCGCTGTCGCGGCGCTGCTGGGCTTCGGCCAGGGCCGAGGCCGTTACGGTCGTTTCCGATTCTTCCACGGCTTCCGGCGAGCCTTCCGGCTGTTGCTGGCGGTCGCGGTCATTGAGTTGCGGGGCCGTCGGGGCCAGGCGCTGGCGCATGGAACTGTCGCCGGAGCCCTGCACGCCGTCATCTCCCGGAGCCGTACCGGCCAGCGGGGCGCCGGAACCGGAATTGGCCGGCGAGACGCTGGCCGGGGCGAAATAGTCGGCAATGCCGCGCTTTTGTTCGGGCGTGGTGGTATTGATGAGCCACATCAGAAGGAAGAAGGCCATCATGGCGGTCACGAAGTCGGCATAGGCCACTTTCCAGGCACCACCATGGTGTCCGCCGCCGCCGCCCTTGACGACTTTCTTGATGACAATCGGCTGATCCTTGGCCGCCATGTCCACCCGCCTTGTTTCTAGGTCCGTCTCTCCTGTAGACGGTTAGCGTTAAGGCCAGGTTTCATTTCTGGATTGCGAAAGGACCCGCATTGACCGACAGCCGCTCCTACCGTGACGCGCTCGGGCGCTACCCGACAGGGGTCACCATCGTCACCGCCTATGAAGACGGCAAGGCGATCGGGATGACGGTGAACTCCTTTGCCTCGGTCTCGCTGGACCCGCGCATGGTCCTGTGGTCGGTCGAGCATGGCACCGAGCGCTACAAGCGCTTCGTGGATGCCAGGGATTACGCGATCAATGTGCTGGCCGCCGACCAGGCCGGGCTGGCGCATGCCTGTGCCATCGAGCCGGACCTGCGGGCCTGCCATGCCGCCTGGGAGGGTGAGACCGCCCCGCTGATCGAGGGCTGTGTCGCGCGTTTCCTGTGCCGCCAGACCTCCATCGTCACCGCGGGCGACCATGACATCATCATCGGCGAAGTGGTCGATTTCGACACGCCGCGGGATGTGTCTGCCCTGGTCTTCTACACCTCGAATTATTGCGAGCCGGGCTGAAGCCGCAGCACGCGCGCACCCTCGGGCGGCGTGTCGGCCGTCCAGCCGGTCGGGATTTCCAGATACTCACCACGTCCCCAGAGCGGGGCGAGGTCGTCGTAATGGCGCGACATGACATTGCCGGACTGGCCGGTGGTGATCATGAAGCGCGACGCGTCCGGATCCGCCATGTCGTAGAGCGCGCGGTAGGACGCGCCGTGATAGACCGAATAGCCCGGCCGCCGGTAGGAATAGTGCGCCACATTCACCGTGGCGCCATCGCCGGGGATCGGCGTGGTGATGGTGAAGACATCGCGCAAGACCGGGAAGTCGGAGAAGGGCGTGTGGGCGTGGCGGGCGTAGTGCACATCTCCCCAGCGCCAGGCGGCGATATCGCGCCCCTGCGTCTCGGCCGTTGATGCCATCGCCCGGTCCAGCGCCG
The DNA here is from genome assembly GCA_002694345.1 of Maricaulis sp. Taxonomy (GTDB): domain Bacteria; phylum Pseudomonadota; class Alphaproteobacteria; order Caulobacterales; family Maricaulaceae; genus Maricaulis. The sequence continues at coordinate 7,718 of NZLV01000191.1, read as the reverse complement.
GACCGAGAAGGTCGTGACAGGTCTCGGTCGCGTCGGTGGTGATGTCATCGCACCACGCGCCCAGCTCGCCGGTGAGCACATCCATCAGCAGAACGCGGCGGTCGGCATACCAGCGCTCGAAGAGATCCCCGAGATCGTCGGCATAGACCGCCCGGTTCAGCTCGCGCACCCAGGCGGCGTAGATCAGCGGTTCGGCCTCGTCGACGGCCATGTCGCCATCCCAGCCGTCCAGCCGCTCCAGCGCCATGACGCCCAGCTCGCTGGACGGTTCGGCGGTCATCAGCACCGGCAGGATGCGCAGCGCCATGTCGGAGACCGTGTCGATCTGCAAGGCGGCCATGGAGTCCAGATCATGCACCGGCTGGGCCTCGATCCCGTCATAGATGCGGCGGATGCGGGAGACGCCATACCATTCGCTGGTCAGATAATGCGGATAGCCATCCGGCACGATCTTGTTGTTGGCGGTGGCGATGAAGCCGCGCTCCGGATTGCGGGTATGGGGCAAGTCCTCGAAGGGAATGGTGGAGACCCAATTGCCGTCCTCATCACGCACCGGAATGCGCGAGGGGGCATAGAAGCCGATATCGCCGTCGCGGGCGGCAAAGACGATATTCTGCTGCGGGGCGACGAAACCGCGGACCGCCGCGACGAAATCATCCCAGTCCTGCGAAGACAGAATGTGCAGGCCGACACCGGTGGTGGCGTCATCGGGCTCGTCCAGCATCCATTGCAGGGCGAAGAAGTCGGCCCCTTCCGGCACGTCATAGTCGAAATGCTCCGGATCCAGAACGGGACCGGTCGCGGTTTCGCGGCGCGTCAGGGTGATGTCGTCACCGAAGCGGACGGAGATGTGTTCCTCGCGTTCGCCGGTCACGGCGTCGGCCGTGACGGCGTGGAGATCGCCGACATCGGGCCCGGTATTGGTGAAACCCCAGGCGATATCATCATTGCGCCCCAGCGTGACAAAGGGCGTGCCCGGCAGGGTGGCGCCCACAGCGCTGCCCTCGGGCGTGGTCAGGCGGGCGAGATACCAGATGGCCGGCGCGCGCAGACCCAGATGCGGGTCATTGGCGAGAATTGGCAGGCCCGACGCCGTGCGCGAACCGGACAGGACCCAGTTGTTCGACCCGTCGCGGCCATTATCCTCGGGGCCCTGGACCGGATCGGGTTCTTCGAGAACCGGCTGGTCTTCCGGCAGGCCGATATCCGCCAGGGTGAGAGAGCGCGGGGCGTCATCGGGATAGCGGCCGATGAATTGGCGGGCGCGGTCCTCACCCAGATGCGCATCAAGCGCCGCACGGGCCGGTTCCCCGAAAGCATTGCCGAACAGGTCCAGCGCGATCGCCTTGTAGACCACGACCGTATCTGCCGGGGTCCAGGGTTCCGGCGAGGTCATGAGGATCTGGAATTCCGGCGGCGGCACGAAGCCGGGCGCTTCGATCACGGCATTGACGCCATCGGCATAGGCTTCCAGCGCCGCGATGACGTCGGCGGGCAAGGCATTGACGGCTTCATCGGCGGCGTCGCCCAGCCCCATGGTGCGGAAGAAGATGTCGGTCTCGACCGCCGGCGGACCGATCAGCTCGGCGACCCGGCCGCGCAGGGCCCGGCGGGTGATTTCCATCTGCCAGAGCCGGTCCTGCGCGTGGGCCACGCCCAGCGCGTAATAGGCGTCATGACCGGTATTGGCAAAAATATGGGGAATGCCGTGTTCGTCGCGGATGATCTGGGCCTCGTCCTCAAGGCCCGCCAGCACCAGTTCACCCTGGGTCTGGGGCAGGGAGGCATAAAGCCGGTTGCCGATCACCAGGGCGGTGAGAACCAGAACGGCGGCCACACCGGCCAGTGTCCAGGCCGAACAGCGAAGAAGACGTGCGATCATGATGACTTGCTCCCCGAATGCCGGGAGACTAGCAAGGGGTTGATCAAATGGGGAGCCGCCAATGTCACGCTGTACCTTTCTGGGCCTCGGGGTCATGGGTTATCCGATGGCCGGTCATCTGGCCGCTGCCGGACATGAGGTGACGGTGTGGAACCGCACCGCCAGCAAGGCCAGCGCCTGGGCGGCGCAGCATGGTGGCACGGCCGCCGAAACGGTCGAGGCGGCGGTTGCCGAGGCAGACTTCATGATGGCTTGCCTGGGCGATGATCCGGATGTCCGCGCCGTGGCCGAACAGGCGATTCCCGCCATGAAGCCGGGCGCCATCCTGATCGATCACACCACCGCTTCGGCGGAACTGGCCCGGGAACTCGACCAGGATGCGCGCGAGGCCGGGATCGGCTTTCTCGATGCGCCGGTCTCCGGCGGCCAGGCGGGCGCGGAGAACGGCCAGCTGACCATCATGTGCGGCGGCGAGGCGGATACGTTCCAGCGCGCCGAGCCGGTGATGGAGGCCTATGCCAAGGCGATGTCGCTGATCGGACCGGCGGGCGCGGGACAGCTCTGCAAAATGGTGAACCAGATCTGCATTGCCGGCATCGTCCAGGGCCTGTCGGAAGGCCTGCACTTTGCCAAGCGGTCCGGGCTGGACCCGGAACTGGTCATCGGAGCCATCTCCAAGGGGGCGGCCCAGTCCTGGCAGATGGAGAACCGTTGGAAGACGATGGTCGAGGACACGTTCGACTATGGCTTCGCCATCGACTGGATGCGCAAGGATCTGCGCATCACGCTGGAAGAGGCCCGCCGCAATGGCGCGCGCCTGCCGGTGGCGGCGCTGGTCGACCAATTCTATGCCGATGTGCAGGCCATGGGCGGCAATCGCTGGGACACGTCCAGCCTGATCGCCCGCCTGGAGCGCGATCTGTGACCGAGGATGGCCGTCTCGTCCGGACCGATCCGGTCGCGATGGGCGTCTGGAAACGCCTGACGGCCCAGTTTGCCGTATGGCGGATGATCGTCTTTGCCGGTTTTTCCAAGCGCGCCTTGCTTCAATTCTCCAATGACCAGATGACGCCATTGTCCAAGGCCGTGCACTGGAAGGTCGGGCTGGGCTTGCTGGGTGGTCTGGGTGATGAACAGGTGGACTTTCTGCTCGCCTTTGCCCGGATCAATGCGCGCAAGGTGGAACGGGTTTTCCGCACCTCCACCCTGATTCTGGTCTCCGTTCCGGTCGCTGGCGTGTTCGGTCTGACCGAGATTGATCCGGGCATCTGGGCGCGGCTGGGCTTTGCCCAGATGGATACGCTGATCCTGGTCCTGGTGATCTGGATGCTGGCCAGCGGGGTCATGCTGGCCGCGTCCTGGCGCGCCAACGAGCTCGTGGAGCTGATCGAGTTCGAACAGGCGCGGCGCCAGTATGATGCGGCCGTGCGCAACAAGGCCGCTGCCGGATGAGTGTCGAAACCCTCTTCCTTTGGCTGGACTATGCCGGGATCGGCTTCTTTGCCTATTCCGGCGGCATGCTGGGTGCGCGCAAGGCGCTGGACCCGTTCGGTGCGGCCATTGTCGGAGCGGTGACGGGCATGGGCGGCGGCACGCTGCGCGATGTTCTGCTGGGCGAGCTGCCGGTCTACTGGATCGAGGAACCCAATTATCTCGCCGTCGCCGTGGGCGGGGCATTGCTGGGCTATTTCACGTCACCCTGGGCCCAGGCGATCGCGACACGCCGTGCCGCCCTGATCTGGGCGGATGCGATCGGTCTGTCCGTTTTTTGCGTCATCGGTGCCCAGGCCGGCCTGGCGGCGGGTGCCCACTGGACCATCGCCATCCTCACCGGAATGATGAGTGCGGCCTTTGGCGGTCTGCTGCGCGATATCATCGTCAATGACGTCCCGCTCATCCTGCGCGAGGACATCTACGCGCTGGCGGCCCTGGCGGGCGCTGCGGCCTATGTCGCGGGACTGGCGCTGGGCCTCAATCCCAGCCTGGTGACGCTGGTCTCAGCGGGTCTGGCCTTTGTGCTGCGCGGCTGTGCCATCCAGTTCAAATGGCATTTGCCGCCGATCAAGCTGGGCGAGTGAGGCCGCTAACCGGCCGCTTCCAACGCCTGTTCCAGATCGGCCAGCAAATCCTGCGGCGTTTCCAGCCCTACCGACAGACGGACCAGGTCCGGCGGGCAGGGGCTCTCAGCGCCCTCAATGGGTTTGCGATGCTCGATCAGGCTTTCCACCCCGCCCAGCGAAGTGGCCTGGAAGAAGAGTTTCGTGCCCGCCGCAAACTTGCGCGCCGTTTCATAGCCGCCGGCCAGCTGCACTGAGAGTGTGCCACCGAACCCGCCCGTCATCTGCTTGGCCGCAATGGCATGGCCGGGATGGGTTTCCAGGCCGGGATAATGGACCGCTGAAAGCTTGGGATGGTCCTGCAACGCCTTGGCCAGGAAGAGCGCGCTGGAACTCTGCCGCTCGAAGCGCACGAAGAGCGTGCGCAGGCCGCGCAGGAGAAGCCAGGTCTCGAACGCCCCGGGCACGCCGCCGGTCTGGCTGTGCAGGGTGGAGATCGTCTCCCAGGTCTCGTCCGCCTTGGCCGTGACCAGCGCCCCGGCCAGAACATCGGAATGACCGTTGAGATATTTCGTCGCCGAATGCATCACCATGTCCGCACCCAGCTCGATCGGGCGAGTGGTGCAGGGCGGAGCACAGGTGCTGTCGACCACGAGGCGGGCGCCCACGGCATGGGCGATATCGGCCGCCTTGGCGATGTCGACAATCGCCCAAGAGGGGTTGGCCGGGGTCTCGATCCAGACCAGATCCGTGTCCGGACGGCAGGCCGCGGTCAGCGCGTTGAGATCGCCCGGCGCGACGAGATTGAGCGTGATCCGGCCCAGTTTCTGGGCCCGCTGGAACAGCATGCGCGCGCCGTAATACATTTCCGACTGGGCGATGACATGCCCACCCGTGGGCACGCTCTCCAGCACCGCCGCAATCGCTGCCATGCCCGAGGGAAAGAGCCGCGCCGCCGCGCCGTCATCCAGCATGGCCAGCACCTCGGCCGCCTGCATCTCCGTGGGCCCTTCCGGCCGCCGGTAATCGGTCGGCCCGACCAGCTCATTCTGCGCCCCGCGCAGATAGGTGGTGGAAGAATGGATGGGCGGGATCACTGCCCCGGTCTCAAGATCCGGCGCATGCATCGCCTGGACGGTTTTCGTTTCGCGGGAGGTGGGTGTATCGGGTGCTTGGCTCATGCGCCATGGATGCCGGAAGTCGCGAGTGGGGTCAAAGGGTGGACCTGATCCGGGCGCTCAGTAATGCCCGCACCGGATGGGCTTGGCGACACTGTATCCCCAGATCATGGCGATGAAGCTGGCGATGAACACGCCGAGGCCGAATTTGACGACCAGCTCGACCAGATCAGGTGGAAGGTCGATGTTTTGGCTGACGACCATTCCGAACATGCCGATGCACCAGGCCAGCGCCAAGGGAATGACAATGAAAAGGGCCGGCCAGAAAGCCGCACGGACGCGCAATCCGCATTCCGGGCATTTGATGGGATCGAATGTGCCCGTAACGCTGGGCCGCCGGAAGCTCGGCATGCCGCCATACTTCTCTTCCTGCTCGCGATATTCAGCTTCCAGGGCAGCCAGCGCCTTGTCCGGATTGATATCGTGTCCGCAATCGGGACAGATGAAGCGGCCCCATCCCATATCGACGCCTTACCCCAACAATTTCGCCGCCCGCGGCGCGAAATAGGTGATGATCCCGGCTGCCCCGGCGCGCTTGAAGGCCAGCAGGCTTTCCATCATGACGCGGTCGCCGTCGATCCAGCCATTGGCCGCGGCGGCCTGGATCATGGCGTATTCGCCGGAGACCTGGAAGGCGTAGACGGGGACGGGGAAGGTGTCGGAGAGGGCGCGGACGATGTCCAGATAGGGCAGGCCGGGCTTGACCATGACCATGTCGGCACCCTCGGCGATGTCGAGCTCGACCTCGCGCAGGCATTCATCCCGGTTGGACGGGTCCATCTGATAGGTCTGCTTGTCGCCCTTCAGCGCTGCCGCCGAGCCGATCGCCTCGCGATAGGGGCCGTAGAAGCCGGAGGCGTATTTGGCGGCGTATGAGAGGATCATCGTATGGGTGTGACCCTCGCTTTCCAGCGCGGCGCGGATGGCCCCGATACGGCCATCCATCATGTCGGACGGGGCGACGACATCGCAGCCGCACTGGGCCTGGAGCAGGGCCTGTTCGATCAGCCTGTCGACCGTGGCGTCATTGTCGATCACATCGCCATCGAGAATGCCGTCATGGCCGTGCGTGGTGAAGGGGTCGAGCGCGACATCGCAGATCACGCCGACATTGGGGGCGGCGTCCTTGATGGTCTTGATCGCCTGTGGCACGAGACCGTCCGGATTGAGGGCTTCGGACCCGTCATCATCCTTTTTCGCCGGATCGATATGCGGGAAGATCGCCATGGCCGGAATGCCCAGATCCTGGGCTTCCTTTGCCGCCTTCGCCAGTGCGGAAAGCGACAGGCGCTCCACCCCCGGCATGGCGGCCACCGGCTCGACCGGATCGGCGGTGTCGGAGACCACGACGGACCAGATGAGATCATTCACCGACAGGGCATTTTCGCGCACGAGACGACGCGACCAATCGGCCTGGCGGGTGCGGCGAAGACGGGTATTGGGGAACATGGTGATCTCTTTCCGGTCTGGGATGACAGACACATATCAAACTTGCCGCGGACGGAAAGCCGCGTTACGCCTCCGGCCAAATCAGCCGGAAGCAATATTTGTCTTCCATTGGCGCGATCAGCAACAGGAGTGCTGCGGTGGATTTCGCTCTTTCAGAAGATCAGACCCTAATTCGCGACATGGCGAGAAAATTCGCCGATGACCGACTGAAGCCGAATGCGGCGCAGTGGGATGAGGACAAGCATTTCCCGGTCGAGGCGATGCGCGAAGCGGCCGAGCTGGGATTCGCGGGCATTTACACGCGTGAGGATGTCGGCGGGTCGAATCTGACGCGTCTGGATGCCGCCCTGATCTTTGAAGAGCTGTCGCGCGGCTGTGTCGCCACGGCGGCCTTCCTGTCGATCCACAATATGTGCGCCTGGATGATCGACACATGGGGCAATGAGGAACAGCGCCAGCGCTTCCTGCCGCCCATGATGAGCATGGACAGGATCGCCTCCTACTGCCTGACAGAGCCCGGTTCCGGCTCTGACGCGGTGGCGATGCGGACCCGCGCCGTGCGCGATGGCGATGAGTATGTGCTGAACGGCTCCAAGGCCTTCATTTCGGGTGCCGGCACGTCGGACTATTATGTCGTCATGTGCAAGACCGGTGAGGATGGCCCCAAAGGTGTCTCCACCATTCTGGTCGAAAAGGACACGCCCGGTCTTTCCTTTGGCGCCAACGAGAAGAAGATGGGCTGGAATGCCCAGCCGACCCGTGTCGTGACTTTCCAGGATTGCCGGGTGCCGGTGGCCAACCGGATCGGCGAGGAAGGCCAGGGCTTTTCCTTCGCCATGCAGGGCCTCAATGGCGGTCGCATCAATATCGCCGCCTGCTCGCTGGGCGGGGCTGGTGAGGCGCTGGACCAGGCGATGGCCTATACCGGTGAGCGCAAGCAGTTCGGCCGCGCCATCGGTGAATTCCAGGTCACCGAGTTCAAACTGGCCGACATGGCCACCGAGCTCGATGCCTCGCGCCTGATGGTCTATCGCGCCGCCGCCATGCTGGACGCCAAGGATCCGTCCGCGCCGCGCTATTGCGCCATGGCCAAGCGTTTTGCCACAGATACGTGTTTCGATGTGGCCAACCAGGCGCTGCAGCTGCATGGTG
>NZLV01000190.1 GCA_002694345.1 Maricaulis sp. | reverse complement strand
TTTTCGAAGACTGGTCCATCGAACAGCGCGAATACCGGCTGCAGCATGTCGATGGTGTGCCCCAGGCCACTGTGACGCCGGACGAAAGCACGCTGCCGCGCCGGCAGCGCGAATACGCCCAGAAACGGGCCTCGCTGGCCACGCGCTGGGACGGGCAGGGCTTTCTGGACGGTTTCATCCGTCCGTCCGAAGGCATCACGACCGGCGTCTACGGGTCGGCCCGCGTCTACAATAACGGGCATGAAGGCAATCCCCACTGGGGGCTGGACTGGGCCAACGAGACCGGCACGCCGGTGGTGGCTCCGGCGAGTGGCCGCATCATCCTGGCCGAAGACGACATGTATTACGAAGGCGGTCTGGTCTTCCTTGACCATGGCCAGGGCCTGGTCAGCATGTTCCTGCACATGAGTGCCGTGCATGTCAGCGAAGGCGACATGGTGGAGCAGGGTGATCTGATCGGCGAGATCGGAGCCGGTGGCCGCGCCACGGGTCCGCATCTGGACTGGCGCGTGAAGATCAATGACAGCTTCTATGTCGACCCGGCCATGATGCTGGAACTGGACCTGTCAGAAATCCGGGACTGAGGGCTCAGGCCCGGTAGACGTCCTTCGCCCAGCGGCGGTGCACCCAGAACCATTGTTCCGGGGCCTTGCGGATTTCGCTCTCCACCCACTGATTGATCCGAGTCACGGTTTCGACAATGGCGGCGGACTTGTCCGGATTGGTCGATGGCTCGATCGGATCATGGATCTCAACGCGGAACCGCGCCCCGCCGAGGCGGCGCACGGAAAGCGGAACCAGCGGGCAGTCATAACGCATGGCCAGACGGGTCGGTCCGGGGGCGGTCATCGCGGGATGGCCGAAGAAGGGGGCTTCCACCCCGTCATTCATCTTCTGATCGTTCATCAGCGCCACGCTCTCGCCAGCCTTCAGGGCCTGCATGAGCTGTTTGGCCCCATCCCCGCCCTTGGCCGTCAGCGTTTTCACGCCATAGCCCTCGCGCATGTCTGAAATCCGTTGGTCGATCAGGACATTGTTGGCCGGGCGGTAGGTGATGTGACAGGGCAGGCCGGTCTGGCTGATGGCGGCTGCCGCGATCTCCCAATTGGCCTGGTGCATGGCGATGATCACCAGCGGCTGGCCGGCATCCCGCGCCTGTTCCAGGCGCTCGCGGCCAATGAATTCAACGCGCTCGTCAAATTCCGGTCCTGCGAACACACCCAGATGGGGCATCTCGCCGGCAAGCCGGCCGAAATTCTCCCACATCGCTCCCAGCAGCCGGTCGATCTCCGCATCGGCGGCTTCGGGGAAGCAGCGCTGCATGTTGATGCGGGCGACGTGGTGGGTCGGTGTCAGCGGGCCGAGCTTGCGCAGCAGCGCGCCGGCAGCGTCGGAGGCCTTGTCGATCCCCTTCACCTTGTACCAGGTGGCATAGGCGTCCCAGGCGGTGGCTTCGAGCCGCCAGCCCAGCCGGGTCAGGAAGGATGCGTTGCGTTGGGCCTCGATCATGATCGGGATTTACCGGGCTTCCCCGGCGGCGTCCATGATGTCCCGCAACAGGCCGTCCAGGGCGGCAGGGTTGGCGAAACGGGCTTCCACGGGCCAGGACAGGATGGTGGTGCGGGCCTCGGCAGGCAGGCGGACCCAGTCTTTTTCGGTGGTGACCAGGCGGGCATCATGGGCTGCGGCAAGGGCGTTGAGCCGATCCAGATCACCGCTTGTCCAGGGATGATGGTCCGGAAAATCAGCGACTTCCGACAGATCGGCACCGGCAGCCTTCAGGGCATCGAAGAATTTTTGCGGCCTGCCGATCCCGGCGAAGGCGACCAGCTCGCCCGGTGGGGGCGGGGCGGTCGGGGCGAGCCAGGCGTGAAAGACCGGAATTTCGAGATCATCCAGACCCAACCCCCTGTAATCCGGCGGGGTTTCGCCATCGGGCATCATCACGATGACGGCATCGGCACGGGCGAGGCCTGTGGCTACCGGTTCGCGCAGCGGTCCGGCGGGGAAAAGCGTGCCCGGACCCCAGCCGGCGATCCCGTCGACAACGATGACAGAGGCGGTCTTGGCGAGGCTCGGATTCTGGTGACCATCATCCATCACGATGACGGAAGTCCCTGATTGCGCAGCGGCTTTGGCGCCAGCGGGGCGGTTGCGACTGATCCAGGCGGAGGCTTGGCGGGCGAGGAGAAGCGGTTCGTCCCCGGTCTCGGCCGCGGTGTGGACATCCGGGTCGACCCGGACCGGGCCGGCCAGCGTACCGCCATAGCCGCGCGACAGGGCGGCCGGGGTCTGGCCCATCTCCGCCAGGCGTTGCAGCAGGGTGAGGACAACCGGCGTCTTTCCAACCCCGCCCACGGTGAGATTGCCCACGCAAATAACCGGAATGCCGACGCTTTCCGGCTCGGTGGTCCGGATGCGCCGGGCCACGGTCCAGGCATAAAGATGGCCCAGCGGGCTGAGCAGAGCGCGCACCAGAGCGCCTGAGCCGCGGCCTCCATCCGTGCGCCAGAAAGCCGGTTCCCTCATGAGGTTGCCTCCGCACTGTGCAGCAAGGTCTCCAGCGCGGTCACGGTCTTGGCCATGGCACCGCCCGAAGCGGCGGCGAGGGCGGCCTGCGAAGCGGACGGTGTGGGGCCCTGACCAGACCAGATCTGCATCACGGCGGTACTCAAACCGGACCCGTCTTCGACCTCAAGGACGGCAGAATGGGTCTGATAGGCGGTATAAAGATCATCAAAGCTGGATCGGAACGGGCCTGAAATGACACTGGATCCGGCCTGGCTGGCTTCGACCGGGTTGTGACCGCCGATTCCGGGGATGAGACTGCCCGCGATCAGCGAAGCCGGGGCGAGGGCGAACCAGAATCCCATCTCGCCCAGCGTGTCGGTCAGCCAGACCTGAATGCCGCTCGCGGGAGGCGCGCTGCCCTCGGAGCGTTGCAGGACCGAGAGGCCGCGGCCTTCGATCTGGCGGCGGATCTTGTCCGCGCGTTCCGGGTGGCGCGGAGCCAGGATGAGGAGGGCACCGGGCGATTGCTCGAGCAGGCGCTGATGCGCATCCAGCACGATCTCGTCCTCGCCGGGATGGGTCGAGGCGGCGAGCCAGACCGGACGGCCATCCAGTGCCTGCCGGAAGGTCTCCAGCCGGGCCGGGTCGGGCGCGGCCAGACGGGCTTCCAGTTTCAGATTGCCGGCCAGGGTGATGTGATAGCCGGTCAGGTCTTCCAGACCGTCGCGCGTGCGGGTGTCAGCAGCGCCGATCCAGGCGAACTGGCCCAGCAGCCAGCGGGCCGTGTCCGGACGGCGGCGCCAAGAGCGGATGGAACGCTCATTCATGCGCGCATTGATGAGAGCGAGCGGCGTGCCGCGGCGGGACGTCTCGACGATCAGATTGGGCCAGAGCTCGCTCTCGGCGAAGACAGCCAGGTCGGGGCGCCAATGGTCGAGGAAGCGGCGCACGGATCCCGGCGTGTCGACCGGGATGAATTGGTGGAAGGCCCGGTCCGGCAGGCGTTCGGCCAGCATGCGGGCGGATGTGACGGTTCCCGTGGTCACCATGAAATGCCAATCGGCATGCCGGGCGGCGAGCGTGTCGACCAGGCTGGCGAGGACCAGGCTCTCGCCGACACTGGCACCATGCAGCCAGATCAGCTGTCCGTCCGGACGCGGCTTGTCGGGCCGTCCGAGGCGCTCATGGCGGCGCTCGGGATCTTCCTTGCCCTTGCCGGCGCGGTTCTTGAGGAGGGCAGGCGTGACGGGCGCGGCCAGGCGGGTCAGGCCACGATACCAGGACAGGGCCGGTGGCAGGCTCACGCGGCATCCCCGGCCGCGGACGGGCCGGTGCCGGGACGCGGACGCTCATCCGGCTGCATGACCGGGCCGCCAACCGCTTCGTCGGCTTCGCGGGTCAGGCGGTTGAGTTCGGATTCGAGCAGCGCCCGGGCCGCTTCCAGTTCTTCCTGGCTGGCATCCTTGGCGACATGGATCGGTTCGCCCCAGATGATCACACCACGCGTGAAGAAGTGGGGCAGGCAGTGCTTGTCCCAGGCTTTCTCCATCACCCATTTGCCGCGGGTGGACCAGGTCACCGGGAAGATCGGCACACCGGTATCGCGGGCCAGCCGCACGGCACCGGAGCCGGCGCGCATGCGCGGGCCGCGCGGACCGTCAGGCGTGATCGCCCCGCAGCCGCCGGATTCCAGATGGCGCAGCATGGCGCGATAGGCGGTCTGGCCGCCCTTGGATTTTTCCGGCTTGTCGGGATTGTGGGATGAGCCCCGTACCAGGCCGACCTTGTACCAGCGGGCAAAGCGCGAGCCGATCTCGCCTTCGCGGGAACGCGAGGCCAGGGCGACCATGCGGTCATATTGCTGGTTCCAGGCTTCCAGCGCCATCAGCACCCGTCCGTGCCAGATGCAGCCGATGATGGGCAGGCGCTTGTCCCAGACTTCCTGGACATGATGCCCGTTGCGGACTTCCCAGCGAATGGACCGGCGAACCCCCTCGACATAGAGGAGGACGAGGAAGGCGACGACTTCCTGGGCCCAGGGCCGGGAGAGCAGGCGTTTCAACATGAATGACTTGCTCGCCTCCACAGGCAAAAAGGTCAAGCATGGGGCGCGGTTGCTTTGATAGCCCTGTCGGCCTAAATGCGCCCACGAACCAGAAAGCGTGATGATGCCCTACGACCTGAACGATCCCAAAGACCGCGAGCGTGCCTGGCAGGATTTTCTGTGGAAGGACCATGGCATCCTGCGCCAGAAATTCCACAATATGCACGAGGTCGGCGGCGGGATGTGGCGGTCCAACCAGCCGTCACCGGAGCGGCTGGAAGCGCTGGCGGAGCAGGGCTTCAAGACCATTCTCAACATCCGCGGTACCCAGCCGGGCGTGTGCTATTACGATCTGGAGAAGGATGCGTGCGAGCGCCTGGGCCTGGTCATGATCGACATGCCCTTCGGCTCGCGAGAGGCGCCCTATGTCGATCGCATGCAGCGGGCGGTGAAGATTTTCGACGAGATCGCCTACCCGGCGCTGATCCACTGCAAGTCAGGCGCGGACCGCGCCGGGATCATCTCGGTTCTGTTTGCCCTGACCAAGCTGGGTCTGCCCTATGATGAGGCGATCCGGCACCTCTCCCTGAAGTATCTGCACGTGAAGGCCGGCAAGACCGGCGTGCTCGACCACTTCTTCGAGACCTATCGCCAGTACAATGAGACGACGCCGATCGGATTCATGGACTGGGTGGAAAACGTCTATGACCGGGAGGCGGTCCAGTCTTCCTTCATGGCGAGCTGGTGGGGCAGTTTCCTGACCGAGCGCGTCCTGCGCAGAGAGTAGCGTGACGCTGATTCTTTATGAGCAGTGAATCCGCGGGGATTCATCAGATATGACGACTCTATCCACAGCTTTGCGGCACATTAAGACCCGTTAACCACGTTTGAAGACCGGGAGGGCCGGTCAAGCGCTGGAGGGGCCAATGCCGGATATCGCCATACGAGCGGATGTCACACAGGAGCGGTTGAACCGCTTGAATTTCCTGTTGTCTCGCGAGTGCGGTCCGGCTTTCCTTCAGGCCTTCGTGAAGAACACGGCCGAGATTTTCGCCGCTGACAGCGTCTTCATCGGCCGCATCGACGCTACCAATTCCCGCATCCGCACCCTGCGCGTCTCCTCCAATGGCGTGGTCGTCGAAAACTATGGCTATGAGCTGCGCGGAACACCGTGCGCCGAGACCATCGAGACCGGTGCCACTATTTATGAAGCCGGCCTGTCCTCACGCTTTGCCAAGGATTTCATTCTGTCGGAGGCCGGGGTCGAGGCCTATGTCGGCCTGCCCCTGTTCAATGGCGCCCAGACCGTCGGGATTGTCGTGGCCACCTTCAACCGCCCGATCAATATCGGTGATGAATTGCTGGGCGTGTTCAACCATTACCGCCGCCGCCTGACCGGCGAGATCCTGGCGCTGGAATCCGGTGATCGGGCAGCCCTGGCCGTGAAAGGCACATCCGACGGTATCATCGACTGGTGCCTGGAAACCGACCAGATCTATGTCTCGCCGCGCGGCCGCGAACTGCTGGGCTATCAGGCCCGCGAATTCACGGCGCCCTCCGGACATTTCCTCGCGCTCATCCATGAGGATGACAAGGCCCGCTTCACCTCCTCCCTCACCACGCATTTCAAGAGCGGCCGTCCGCTGGACCTGACGGTCCGCCTGCGGATTGTCGGCGGCCAGCACCGCTGGTTCCGGCTGCGGGGTGAAGCCGTGCGCTCGCCCGACGGCGATGTGACCCGGGTGGTGGGCGCGCTGACCGACATCCATGATCTGGTCGAGGCCCGCCAGCAGGCCACCGAGGCCAGCCGCGCCAAGTCCAAATTCCTGGCGACGATGAGCCATGAAGTCCGCACGCCTTTGAATGGTGTGCTGGGCATGTCCAGCCTGTTGCAGGCGACGGAACTGGAAGCGTCCCAGCGCGAAATGGTCGAGCTGATCGAGGCCTCGGGCAAGGCCCTGCTGGACATCCTCAATGACATTCTCGACCTGGCCAACGTCGAGTCCGGCCGGTTCGAGATCGAGCCGGGCGAATACAATCCGGCCGAGATCGTGCGCACCGTGGCCGGGCCCTATCGCATGAAGGCGATCGAGAAGGGGCTGCAATTCCATATCGAGGTCGATCCGTGCGCCGACATGACCGCCTTTGGTGACCCCCTGCGGGTGCGCCAGATCCTGTCCAATCTCCTGTCCAACGCCGTCAAGTTCACCGATCGCGGCGATATCCGCATACGCTGTCTGGCGCGCCAGCAGGGCGATGGCTCGCACGCCCTGGTGTTTGAAGTGTCCGATACAGGTATCGGCATGGATCGCGACATGCTGGCCAAGGCCTTCATGCCCTTCAGCCAGGCGGAAGCCGTCCTGCAGCGCAAGGCGGGCGGAACCGGTCTGGGCCTGGCCCTGGCCCACAAGCTCACCGAGCTGATGGGCGGAAGCATCCATGTGGAAAGTGCGCCGGGCGCAGGGGCCATCTTCACGGTCAACCTGCCAGCCGATACACGGGCGGTCACGGCCTCGGCTGCGGAATAGGGTCTAGCCCTCTTCGCCGAACTGCATGCGGCACAGGCGGGCATAGAGGCCGTCGGCGGCAACCAGATCATCATGGCGGCCCTGTTCGGCGACCTGGCCGTTCTCCAGCACATAGATCCAGTCGGCATTGCGCACGGTGGACAGGCGGTGGGCGATGACCAGGCAGGTGCGGCCTTCCGAGAGCCGCTCCAGAGCGGCTTGCACCCGGCGTTCGCTTTCCGTGTCCAGTGCTGACGTCGCTTCGTCGAGCAGGAGGATGGGCGCGTTCTTCAGGATGGCGCGGGCAATGGACAGGCGCTGGCGCTGGCCGCCGGACAGATTGCTGCCGCGCGGGCCCACCGGCGCGTCATAGCCGCCAGGCAGCTTCATGATGAAATCATGGGCATCGGCCGCCTTGGCTGCGGCGATGATGGCATCCTCGCCGGCGTCGAGATCCCCGAAGCCGATATTGGCGCGGACCGTGTCGTCGAACAGGGTCACATCCTGGCTGACCAGGGCCATGGCCCGGCGCAGGGAAGCGAGCGAGACACCGCGAATGTCCTGGCCGTCGATCGAGACCGAACCGGTCTGCGGATCATAGAGGCGTGGCAAAAGGTTGAGGATGGTCGACTTGCCGGAGCCGGACGGTCCGACCAGGGCCACGGTCTGTCCCGGCTGCACGCTCAGGGAGACGTCTTCCAGGGCGGCTGTGCCATCAGGATAGGCAAAGCCGACCTGGTCGAAGGCAACGCTGCCATGCGTGATGGCCAGTTCGGGCGCATCCAGGCTGGCCGTGATGGTCTCCGGCTCGTCCAGCACGGCGAAGACGCGTTCCAGGACGGCAAAGCCCTCCTGCACGACCGCGTTGAGCGTGCCGATGGCGCGGATCGGCGAGGCCAGCAGGGCGACACCGGTGAGAACGCCCATCAGGTCGCCGATGGAGCTTTCGCCGGCCATCAGGCGCCAGCCGGCGACCAGGATGAGGATGGACAGGGCCAGCCCGCCCACCGCTTCCAGGATCGGGTCGACGCGGGCCTTGTTCTCGGCAATGCGGAACAGGAAGGCGAAACGGTCGGCAAAGGCCTTGCCGGCGCGCTTCGTCTCGAAGTCTTCCAGCCCGTAGGTTTTCACCATGCGCGTGCCGGAGAAGCTCTCTTCCAGCTGGCTGGTGATTTCCCCCATTTGCGACTGGGCCTTGTTGGAGGTCTTGCGCAGGCGTTGGCCGATCTGGATCACCGGCCAGGCGGCGACCGGATAGACGACCAGGATGAGCAGGGTCAGCATCCAGTCCAGCCACAGCATCCAGCCGATCGTGGCGATCACCTGTAGAATGTCGCGCAGGAGATTGTTGGTCAGCCGGATCAGGGTCTCACGCAGCAGCGTGATGTCATTGGTGAAGCGCGAGACCAGCGAGCCCACGGCTTCGTTCTGCAGCCGGTTGAAGTCGGCACGGACCAGCTTGCCGAACATGGCATTCTGCAGGTCCTGCATCACGGTCAGGGCGAGGCGGTTGGTCTGGACGGTCTGGAGATAGAGGCTGGCCGAGCGCAGCAGGGCCAGACCGACAATCGCCAGCGGGCCGACCCAGGAAAAGCGCTCCAGCCCGCCTTCCAGCGTGTCGAACACATGGCCGACCACACCGACATAGGAAGCGGCGGCCCCGGCCGTGATGGCCGACAGCAGGACCGACAGGCCGACCAGGCCGCGATGGCGGGCAAGGCCGTCGCGCCAGAGCCGTCGGCCCAGCTGCCAGGTCGATGCAGAGGAGGGCGTGTCCGAACTCAGGAGACTGGCCTAGTGCTTGTCCGCGGACGGATCGAGCAGTTTGTGCGCGTGGATGATGAAATAGCGCATATGGGCATTGTCGACCGTCTTCTGGGCGGCATTCTTCCAGGCCTTGCGGGCCTCTTCATACGTGCCGAACGCGCCGACGAAATCGATCGCCTTGAGGTCCTTGAACTCGCAATTCTTCGGGTCAACACAGACCAGTTCACCACCGATGACGAGGTGGAGGAGCTGGTTGTTGATATGGGTCGTGTCGCTCATGTCAGTCTTCCTGCAGAATGGGGGGCGCGGCTACAGGCCGCCTATGGAAATTGCGTCTACGCATACGCTGGGGGCGTTAACGGCGCCTCTAAACTCCAGATCGCTCGCCGGGACAAGTCTTGCAAAAATATCGATCAGGTTTCCGGCCACGGTGATCTCGCTGACCGGGTGGTCGATCACGCCACCGGTGATGCGATAGCCCGACACGCCGACCGACCAGTCACCGGTATTGGCGTTGAGCGAGGGGCCGAACATTTCCGTCACCAGCAGGCCATCCCCGACCCCCTTGATCAGGTCCTCCCGGCTGGCCGAACCGGCGGCCAGGTGGAGGTTGGTCGGGCCGGCGCCCGGCGGGCCGCCCATATTGCGGCGGGCATGGCCGGTGGGCTGCATGTCCAGCTGGCGGGCCGCCGATGAATTGAGGAACCAGGTCGTCAGGCGGCCATCGGCGATGATCTCGCTGGCCCGGTTGACCGTGCCTTCCCCGTCGAACGGGCAGGAGGCGTGCCCCCAGTCGCGGTGCGGATCGTCCAGGATGGTGATGCCGTCGGCGAAGATCTTTTCGCCCAGCTTGTCGCGCAGGAAGGAGACGCCGCGTGCCACGGACGGGCCGCTGATGGCACCACTCAACGCGCTCAGGAAGGCGGTGGAGACGCGGCGGTCGAACACCACCGGCATCGTGCCGCTGGCGATTTTCTGCGGACCGACCCGGCGGGCGGTGCGTTCCCCGGCCTCGGTACCGATCTCCTCGACCCCTTTCAGGTCGGCGATGCAGCGGGCACCGGTGGCGGCATAATCGCGCTCCATGGCGCCATTCTTGCCGGCGATCACGCTGGCGCCGTAGCCGAAATAGCTCTTGCGCCAGCCGGCATTGAAACCGGTGGAGGTGGCATAGGCCGCCGCGCCCTGGCCGAAACTGGCAAAGGCGGTGTCGGTCATGGTCACGCCTTCGATGGCCCGGGCCGCCTTCTCCACCGCGATGGCGCGGCTTTCCAGCTCCTCCGGGCTCCACTCGACGGCTTCGAACAGGTTCAGGACAGGCGGGTCCTGGCACAGGCGTTCCGCTTCCGCGAGGGCGGCATAAGGGTCTTCCGGGGCGGCCTTGGCCATGGCGACGGCGCGTTCGATGGTGAACTGGCGGCCCTGGTCGGACAGGTCGGAAAAGGCCACGCCGGCCTGGCGCTTGCCGACGAAGACGCGCACGCCCGCATCCAGGCTTTCCGAGCGCTCGATATCCTCCAGATTGCCGTCGCGCACGGACAGCTCGGTCTGGCGGGATTCACCGACGGAGGCTTCGGCATTGTCGGCACCCGCCTTGAGGGCGCGCTGGACGAGGTCGCCGGCAATCTCCTGCAGGCGGGCGGAATCGGGGGCGGAGAGGGCTTGTGTCATGGCATGGCTATAGCGTTGCGGCCCGCACCGGGGCAATTGCTCAGGTGAAGGCGGAGGCGATCAGGAGCAGTGCGCTGACCAGCATCATCACCCAGGTCAGGCCCGTGCCCAGGATGCGGCCGAAACTCGGCCCCGGTTTGGACAGAAGCCCGTAGCTGTAGAAAGCGCGGCCAAAGGTGAGCGCCATGCCCAGCACATGGACCCAGATCGGTTCGAGGCCCAGCGTGGTCAGGAGCCACAGCCCAATGAGGCCGAGGGCGACATTCTCGATCCCGTTGGCATGGACGCGGACGGCGCGCTCCAGCGCTTCGCTCGAGCCTGTTCCCAGGCTGACTTTGTCGCGGCGCCGGATGCGCGACACATTGATCGCCAGACCGATCAGGATCAGCGTGTTGAGGCCGGCATAGAGTGCCACAGCTTGGATTGCAGTCATGATGTCCCCTTTCGCGGGTTGATGATCACGCGTCCTCGTCGTCCGCTTCGGCCGGTTCTTTCACGGCCTGGCGGATGGCGTCAGCCAGCACGGACGCTTCCTGGGCGCCCGACACGGCAAAGCGTCCGTTGAAAATATAGGTGGGAACGCCGGAAACGCCGAGTTTGCGGAAGAAGACTTCCTCTTCCCACACGGCTTTCTCGT
>NZLV01000189.1 GCA_002694345.1 Maricaulis sp. | reverse complement strand
TTCGGGGCGGCGTTTTTTTGTTGGTTATCTCGATTTCCCTCGGACGAAGGTCCGGGGCCTACCGAACGCATTCCCAAGCGATGAGCTTCCAGTTGGTCCCGGACAGCGCTGCGCGCTTCCGGGAGAAATAGGTTTTGTTTTGTAAAACCCAACTCCGCGTCATCCCACGGGGCCCGCAAGGCATCCGGGGGACCTGCGCTCACCTGTTGGCGGGTTGGGTGAGGTCCTCCGGACAAGCCGGGGGATGACGGGTGAGGGTGAGTTGAATGCTGCGCACAAAAAAGCCGCCCATCAGGCGGCTCCTTCAGCGCTAAAGCAGCACGAACAGCAATCCGGCGCCGAGGCTGACATCGATCCAGAAGCCGAATTTGCGGGAGGTCATGACGGAGAGGCTCATGCGCAGCGCTCCCATTTCGGCGCGCTGGAGCGCAGGGGCTGGGCGGCTTGTTCATAGGTGCGGCGGAAGCGTTCCACCTCGCTGGCCTCGGCCTTCAGGCCGCGGCGCGGGGCATCACCAATGATCTGGACCATGACTTCCGCCGTGGCAGGACGCGAGCGCACATAGGAGCGGGCGCTTTCACGCTCGGTCGAATGCGGGGTCGGGACAGGAGACATCGCTGCGTCCTGCCGCGGCGGACGATCATTCGATCCGCGTGCACGACCGGCCGGCGCGATACGGCGGCTGGTCGGGGTCGGGACAGGATATGCGTTGCGGATCGTGGTCATGCCCTCTTCATCGCAAGCGCGATGCCAACTCTTAATGAGAGGTTAACCACGATTTTCGGGCAAAAATACGGTTTACGGGTTGTAAAAGCACACCAGCCGGCCCGCAAAACGGGCCGGCTGGCTCAATTCGATACGAAAGTGTTAAAGCGGCCCGGGACTTGGCCGGGCTGTGCCGGGACCGGCTATTTCTTGCTGTCGAGCAGCTGGTCCAGCTTGGCACGCATCGCGTCCAGCTCTTCGCGCATGGCCGAGACGTCATCGCTTTCCTTCTCGGCGGTCTCGGCGGCAGGGGCCGTCTCGCCGGAGGCCGGCGCCGCACCGGCCGCGGCCGTGAAGGGCGAGAACATGCGCATGGCCTGGCCGAACATTTCCATGTTGCGGCGGGTCTGTTCCTCGATCATGGCCATGGAGGCCTGGGGCGACGTCATCGCCTCGGTCATGCGGTCGCGGAATTCCTCCTGTTGCTGGGAGAAGGAATTCATCGACATTTGCAGATAGCCTGGCACGACGCTTTGCAGGCTGTCGCCGTAGAAGCCGATCAATTGGCGCAGGAATTCGACGGGCAGAAGATTGGCCCCGCGCGATTCCTCTTCAAAAATGATCTGGGCGAGGACGCCACGCGTGAGATCCTCACCGCTCTTGGCGTCGATGACCTGGAAGTCCGTGCCCTTCTTCACCAGGTCCCTGAGATAGTCCAACGTCACATACTGGCTGGTCGACGTGTCGTAGAGACGCCGGTTCGCATATTTCTTGATGACGATTTCCGACGATTTCCCGTTCGATTTGGTCACCGCTTACTCCCCTGTGGCACGCCCTTTCTTTTTGTGTCGTTTCGTTCTTGCTCGACACGGGCGTGTTGATATTTCATGACAGGTGTACGCCCATGACAGGGTGTGCTGCAAGCGCGAAGGCAAAACGGCCAAAAACGCCAGACGGACAAAGCCGCAGGCGATGGGGGATGGAATGACACGCACGGCGATCGTGACCGGTGGAACCCGCGGGATCGGGGCAGCGATCAGTCAGGCACTGAGCGCAGCCGGACACCGGGTGATTGCCAATTATGCCGGTAATGACGAGGCCGCTCGCGCCTTTGCCGACAATACCGGCATTGGCGTGGTGAAGTTCGATGTCGGCGACTATGCCGCTTGCCAGGCCGGACTGGCCGAGGCCGAGCAGGCGCTGGGCGCGCCCATCGACATCCTCGTCAACAATGCCGGGATCACGCGCGACGGCATGTTTCACAAGATGAGCCGGGAACACTGGCGCGAGGTGATGAGTGTGGATCTGGACAGTCTGTTCAACTGCACCCGTCCCCTGATCCTGGGCATGCGCGAACGCGGCTGGGGCCGCATCGTCAACATTTCCTCGATCAATGGCCAAAAGGGTCAGATGGGCCAGGTGAATTATTCCGCCGCCAAGGCTGGCGTGATCGGTTTCACCAAGGCGCTGGCCCAGGAAAATGCGGCCAAGGGCATCACCGTGAATGCGATCTGCCCGGGCTATATCGCCACGGAAATGGTGTCTGCCGTTCCGGAAGCCGTCCTGGACAAGATCGTGTCCGGCATTCCCGCCGGCCGTCTCGGCGAGGCCGAGGAGATCGGCGCGCTGACGGCTTTCCTGTGCAGTGACGCCGCCGCTTTCATGACGGGCTCGACCCTGACGGCGAATGGCGGGCAGTACATGGTCTGAAGAAATTCAGGTCTTGCCCCAAATTTGCCCTCTTGCGGAAGAATAAGAAGCTCGGGATGACGCGATTTCTTGTTGCCATATTGACCGCCGTGCTGTTCGCCGGTGCCGTCTACGCCCTGCAGCCCAACCCGCTGCGGGACCGCTTGCTGCGCAATGACCGCTCGGCAGAGATGACCGGCTGGTACCAGCGGGCCGATACCGGGGACTTCTTCCTGTTCGACCGGTCCGGCGAAGCCGCCCTGTTGCGCGAACGCGATGCGGTGGATGCGGAAGTCCTGGTTCTCTATCCCAACCGGGCGCCCGGTGGCGGCACCGCCTACATTACCGATACCGGTCGTGAAGTGATCCGGATCACCGGGCTGGGCGGCGCGACCTATTTCCCGCTGGATGCGCCCAATGGCGTGATCGTCGAATTCGCCAGCCCGTCCGGCGCGCTGACCCCGGCGCCGCGTTCGCCCGGCGAAGTGCGCGACCGTGCCCAGGATCTGGTCGGCAATCTGGCCTATGACCTCAATCGCAATGTCCAGGTCGAATACTCGCCGGCGCCGCGCGCGGGGCTGGGTGTTCAGTTCGACACGCTCGCCATGATCGAGCGGGCCTTCGCCATGGCGAATGGTGACCGCCGCCGTTTCCGCGACGTCGAACAGATCAATATCGTGCTGGGCGAGCAACCTTCTGCCTATCGCGAGGGCAATGCGCTGGTCGTCGTGATTGCGCCCCTGCTGGGCTATGCCGGTCGTCCCAGCTCGACCTATATCGCAGAGACCCTGGTCAACAGCTAGGCCGGGCCCGGTGCCCAGTCCGGCGGCGCCAGCTCAAATCCCTCAAACTGGAAACCCGGTGCGACGGTGCAGCCAACCAGCGTCCACGCTCCCGTGGAACGGGCGCTTTGCCATGCCCCCGTCGGCACCACACCCTGGGGACGCTCGCCCCCAAGAATGTCCGGTCCCAGTCTCAGCGTCTCGACTGCACGGGCATCTTCGCTGATCGCCAAGTCCAGCGGTGCGCCGGCATACCAGTGCCAGGTCTCCACCGCATCGACCCGGTGCCAGTGCGAGACCGCGCCCTCGGGCAGCAGGAAATAGATCGCCGTCGAGCGGGACCGGCCATCCGGTCCGGCCTCATCCCGGAAAGTCTCGACATACCAGCCGCCTTCCGGGTGCGGCTGCATGTCCAATGTGTCGATGAGGGTCTGGGCTTGCGTGTCCATGGTCAGAAATGGTCCTTGCGGCGGCGGACTTCCGCGAAAACTTCGGCATCGCTCGCCGCTTCCAGTCCCAGCCGGGCCCGCAGTGCCGGGTCGCTGGCTCGCAGGAAGGGATTGGCGGCTTTCTCGGCACCGATTGTGGTCGGCACGGTCGGTTCGCCCCGCGCCCGTTCCGCCTCGACCTGGGCGGCATAGGCCTGAAGATCGCGATTGTCCGGATCCACGCTCAGCGCAAAGGCAGCGTTCGATTGGGTGTACTCATGGGCGCAATAGATCTTCGTCTCGTCCGGCCAGTCCATAAGGCGGGAGAGACTGTCCCACATCTGCTCCGGCGAACCTTCGAACAAGCGTCCGCAACCCAGGGCAAAGAGGGTGTCGCCGACGAAGGCGATCTTCTGGTCGGGAAAATGATAGCAGACATGGCCGAGTGTGTGTCCCGGTGTGAAATAGACACGCGCCTGATGCTGGCCTAGCATGACCGTGTCGCCATCCTGGACCCATTGGTCGACACTTTCGATGCGGTTCTGATCCGCTTTTGGTGCCACCACGTGCGCGCCGGTGGTCGTTTTCAGCTCGGTATTGCCCCCGGCATGATCCCAGTGATGATGCGTGTTCCAGATCTGGGTGATGGTCCAGCCAGCGGCTGCGGCTTCTGCCTCGATGGCCTTGGCATCGGGCGTGTCGATCACCACTGTTTCACCCGTGTCCGGGTCATGGATGAGGAAGCCGTAATTGTCTGACAGGCAAGGAAATTGCCGGATTTCAAGCGTGCTCATTGTCCAAATCGCCGGTTTCGCTAGTGTGGGCCTGACCACGATGTGTAGGCCATGGACCGGGAGTATGGCCAGTGCGCCATGATGCCAGTGAACTCAATCGCTTCTATGCCAGCCGCAAGGGGCAAACCGCCCGCCGCATGATCGGCCGGCGGATCGAGGCGCTATGGCCGGACACCAAAGGTCTGGATGTTCTGGGCCTGGGTTATGCCACGCCCTATCTCACGCCGTTGCAGGCCGAAGCGAGGCGTTGCATCTCCTTCATGCCGGCCGGACAGGGGGCGATTATCCCCGCCGCCGGCGAGGCACCCGTGGCGCTGGGCGACGAGATGCGCCTGCCGTTTCCCGAAGCCCTGTTCGATCGCATTCTTCTGGTCCATGCCCTTGAGGAGGCTGAGGCTTTGCCGGCACTCCTGCGCGAAGTCTGGCGTGTCATGGCGCCGGAGGGCCGGCTCATGCTGGTGACGACATCGCGGACCGGTGTGTGGGCCTTGTCCGACAAGACGCCCTTCGGTCATGGCCGCCCCTTCACCCGCCACCAGATATCCCGCGTCCTGGAAGACGCCCTGTTGGAACCCACGGCCTGGTCGCGCGCGCTCTACGCTCCGCCCTGGAACTGGGCCAATCATTCGCGCATCGCCAAGCTCTGGGAAGAGGCCGGCGAACATGTCTGGCCAGGGCTGGGCGGCGTGATCCTCGCCGAGGCCGTCAAGCATACCGGCGCCATCCGTCCCTCCGGCCGGGCTGCACCTGTGCGGGCCCGCGCTCTTGAAGGACAGAGCCGCCCCGCGCTATCTCCCCATCACCAGTCCAACCGGACGCCCAAAATCTGAGGACATTCCATGGGTATTCAGCCTCGCGACGGCATTCTCGACATTCGCCCGTACAAGCCCGGCTCGTCGGAAGCGCCTGGCATAGCCAACCCGGTGAAATTGTCCTCGAACGAGAACGCGCTGGGCTGTTCGCCCAAGGCTGCGGAAGCCTTCGAGGCCTCGGCCTCGCGCCTGCATCTCTATCCCGATGGCGGCGCCACCAAGCTGCGCGAAGCCATCGCGAAGGAAGAAGGCCTGGAAGCGGAAAACATCGTCTGCGGCTGTGGCTCCGACGAGATCCTGCAGCTTCTGGGCAAGGCCTATCTCAATCCGGGCGACAAGGTCGTCCAGTCGCAATACGGCTTCCTGGTCTATCGTCTGGTGGCCATGCAGAGCGGGGCCGAGCTCGTCTCCGCGCCGGAGCAGAATTACACCACGGATGTGGATGCGGTGATCGCGGCAGCCGGGGATGATGCGCGCATCGTCTTCATTGCCAATCCGAACAACCCGACCGGTACCTATATTTCCGACGCGGAAATCCGCCGTCTGCGCGATGCGCTTCCGGCCTCCACCCTGCTGGTGATCGACGCGGCCTATGCCGAATTCGTGGATGCCGCGGACTACAATGCCGGTCTGGAACTGGCGCGCGAGCGCGATGATGTCGTCGTGACGCGTACCTTCTCCAAGATTCACGGCCTGGCCGGGGCCCGTCTGGGCTGGGCCTATGGCCACCGCTCCATCATCGACGTGCTGCACCGTGTGCGGGGTCCGTTCAATGTGAACCTGCCCGCCATCGAAGCCGGCACCGCCGCGATCCAGGATCGCGACTTCATGCGCCAGTCCGCCGAGCACAATGCGAAATGGGTCGACTGGCTGCGCCAGCAGATCGGTGGACTGGGCCTGGAAGTCACCCCCAGTGTTTGCAATTTCGTGCTGATCCACTTCCCCGAAACGCCGGGCAAGACAGCGGCAGACGCCGATGCCTATCTGACCTCCAAGGGCCTGATCATCCGGGGTGTGGAACCCTATGGCCTGCCGAATGCGCTGCGCGCGACGGTCGGCAAGGAAGACGAAAACCGCCGCCTCGTCGAGGCGCTGGCCGACTTCATGAAGGCCTAGTCGAGACCGCCCAGCCGGACCGGACCGAGATAGATCCCGCCATCGTGAATGCGAAATGGCAGGGAAACACCGTCCGGTCCGCGCGGGGCCAACATGGCTGCCAGGCGCAGCGCCTGCTCATTCTCTTCCGGCACTACACCGGCTTCGACCAAGGCATTGGCCAAGGCATCCGGATCGGTAATCCGCAGGGAGAGGCGGCCATCCGGGCGCGCCTGGGAATCCAGGGTGAAATCGCCGCTGCCCGTGATGTGGGCTGGTCCCCATTCCAGTTCGCTGTCCGCGATGTGCAACATGCCTTCGGCCTCTCGCCAGGCCAGCGCATTGGCACCACGGGCGAGGGCCGACCATTGCGAGACCTCCAGATCAATCCGGGCGGTGGTCACTGTGGTGCCGAACTCGCGTTCGATCTCGCGGTCCAGAACGCCCGGTGATGCGGTCACACCGCTCATGGCAAGGCGCAGGCGGAGCCGGTCATCCTCTTCCACCAGACCGTTGAGAATGACTTCCTCGACAGCCTGGATGTCCGGCGCATCGCCGGCATGGGTGGTGATCACAACATCGCGGATTTCCGCGCCGACGCGTTCGGTGTCACCGCTGCGGCCATAGACCAGGCTGACGCGGGCGTCGCTGGCATTGACCTCAATCGCGCTGCCCGGCTCCGTGTAGTTCTCCAGATAGAGCGGCCCGGTGAAGGACACGATCCAGTGTGAGAAGTCATGCGGCATGGCCGTGGCCCGGACATCGGCGAATTGGGCCAGCCATCCGCCATCGCTGGCGGGGGCCTCGATGCGGGAATTCACGATCCGAACCTGGAAACGGTAGGGATAGCCGCCGACGCGGACGCCTTCATGTTCGATCGTGTATCCGGCCGCTTCCTGTTCGGCGACCCAGTCATCGACGCCCGCGCGGAGTTGCTGGCTGGCAAACACCCAATAGGCCGAATAGGCCACCAGAACGAAGATGATCGCGAAAATCGGCCAAAGCAGTTTGGACCGTGACATAAGCGTATACCCTATCCGGCAGAGCCGGACCCCAAATCACGTGCCGGTGCCAACTCGATCCGGCGGAACAGCGTGCATCCCTAACTCATGCCCTCGAGCGCACGGGATGCCGTGTCGATACGCTCATGCAATTGCCGCAGGAAGGTGGGTTTGTCGAGACCCGGCTGGATGGGCTCGAGGAATTCGACAATGATCTTCCCGCTGCGGTTCAGCCCGCAATAGGATTGCAGGAATACGCCCGAATTGAGGGCGACCGGGACGCAGGGCACATTCATCGACAGATAGAGGCCGGCAATGCCCGGCTTGAACTCCGGCGCCTCACCCGGTTTGACCCGCGTGCCCTCGGGAAAGATCAAGACCTGGCGGCCTTCCTCGCCACGCCGGGCGGCATCTGACAGCATTTTCTTCAGCGCCCGCGCGCCTCCCTTACGGTCGATCGCGATATTGCCCAGCTTCACGGCAAACCAACCGAAGAAGGGCAGATAGACCAGAGACTTTTTCAGAATGATGGCCGGATCCTGCAGGATGCCCCAATAGGCCAGCGTCTCCCACATGCTCATGTGTTTGGAGGCGATCAGGGCCCCGCCCTCGGGCAGGTTCTCGCGACCGCGGACTTCGAAAGTGACCCCATAGATCAGCCGCATGCCCAGCCAGAGCAGGCTGAGATAGACGCGCAGCCAGGCCCGCGCCCAGCTGCGCGGCGCCAGCAGGAGCGGCAGGCCGATCAGGCCCATCACGACCATGAGCCCGAACATGTAGAGATAGAAAAACAGGGATTGCAGGGTCTTCATGGGGCCTTGTCTGTCCTAGCTGTTGCGCGAACCGGGACGAATGGCATAGCGCACCTGGACCGTCGTGTATTTGGCGTATTCCAGCATCCAGAGCCGGGCGGCGCGGGCATTGCGCCAGGGCGATGGCGTGTGCACCGGATAGGGAATGAGTTCCACGCCGGGCATAAGCACCCTCATTTCCAGCAGGCTGCGAGGCAGATGGTAGTCCGAGGTGACGATGATCAACCGGTCAAATCCCTGATCACGGGCCAGCTCCGCCGCTTCGCGGGCATTGCCGATCGTGTCGGTGGCCTGCCGGCCCAGGGTTACGCAGCAGTCGAAATCCGACGCTTCCAGTCCGGTCTGGGTCTGAAGGTCTGCACTTGATGCGGATGGGTGGACCCCGGAGATCAGAAGGTGCCCGGCATGGCCCTCATGCAGCAATCGGGCACCGGCCGCGAGGCGGCCGGTATCGCCGGTGAGCACGATGATCGCATCGGCCGGCTCTTCGCCGACCGTCTGTTCGAAACCGGTCACGCGCAGGGCGAACAGGATGAAACCGGCCGCGAGGATAACCACGAAGAAGAAGGCGAGCGCCCGGGCCAGATCCCAACTGCGTTGCATCAACACCTCCCGCATCGACCGGTCCGGCAGAACCGTCCGGGACAGTAGGGCAGGGGAAACGGGCTGATTTGTGACCGCATGCTACCAGCGCCCCCGCAGGTCGGAGGCCACCGCGAGACGGGCGGAGACCGCCGAGGTCAGGCCGGCCAGAAGCGGGGCGGCTCCGAGCAGGATCAGCTCGAACGGATTGGCGGCCCATTGCGGAAGGAAGAAGGCCATGTCTGCCGGGGCCCGGCCCAGGCTGACCCCGATCGAGACCAGCGCGGCGAAGAGCGCACCGACCAGGCCCGACTTCACGCCCAGCATGAAGAATCGGCGCTGGAACAGGCTGGCGATGAAGCGGTCCTCGGCGCCGCACAGGTGCAAGGCGTCGATGACATCGGTCCGCGCGGCGAGGCTGGCCCGTGCCGCAAAGGCAATCACGGCGGCGGCCGCACCGGTCAGCAGGGCGAGCAGGGACAGGCCCAGCGTCTGGGCCGTTCCGGCGGCGCGGCGGACCGCCCGCGCCCAGCGGGAATGGTCGTCCACACTGGCGGCCATGCCTTCGGCGTCCAGCTGAGCCTGCAAGTCGCTGATCGCGACCCGGCCTTCGCGGGCAGCGCGGGGTTCCAGCTCGACCTCCACCATCAGGGGGAGAGGAAGGTCATCGGGCAGATTGCCTTCGCCCAGCCAAGGGGTGAGAAGCGCCAATGCATCGTCGCGTGTCCGGGGCGTGGCGTTGCGAACACCGGGCATGGCGCTGGCGATCTCCGCTGCGCGGCCCGCATCGGCATCCGTGTCGCGGCCTTCGACCGGACGGATCTGGATGGTCAGGCTGCTTTCCAGCTCGGTGGTCCAGTTCTGGGCCTGCTGCCAGGCACCGCGCGCGCCGAGAGCGGCGATGCAGGCCAGGAAAACAAGAATGGCGGCCACCAGGAAGAGCGGACGGTCGCGGCCCGCATCCGGCGGGAGCAGGCGGCCGGCACCGCCTGAGGGCGGACGGGGAAGGCCGTCATCCATGGCGGTCCTCCTCATCGCTTTCATCCTCGTCCGGCATTTCCATGGCGCGCGCTACGGCATCGAGCGCATCGGTCGGGTCTTCATCGGCCGGTTCGGGAATATCGGTCTGTTCCGGGACATTCTCGGTCGGGTCGACTTGAACCGGATCTGCATGCGCGGCTTCCCGCAATTCGGCCTCGCGCTGGCGCTGCCTGCGCGGCGGGCGGATATGCAGGTGGCCATTGGCCAGGGTCATCACCGGCGCATCCACCATCCGCACCAGCTGCAGGTCGTGGGTCGCGATGACAATGGTTGTGCCCAGCTTGTTCAGCTCGGCGAACAGGCGCAGCAGACGCATGCCCATTTCCGGGTCGACATTGCCCGTCGGTTCGTCGGCAATCAGGATTTCCGGCTGTCCGACAACCGCCCGTGCGATGGCGACGCGCTGTTGTTCGCCCCCCGACAGGGTGGCGGGCAAGGCCGTCATCTTGTCGCCGAGCCCGACCCAGGCCAGCAGTTCGGCGACATCCTCGGCATAGTCTGAACGCTTCTTTCCCGCCACGCGGAGCGGCAGGGCGACATTGTCGAAAACGCTCAAATGATTGAGCAATCTGAACTCCTGGAAGACCACGCCAATGCGGCGGCGCAGGTCAGGGAGTTCGTCGCGCGGCAGCGTTGCGACATCCCGTCCGAAACAGGAAATCAGCCCTCGCGACGGCTTGGCGGCCAGGTAGATGAGCTTGAGCAGCGATGTCTTGCCCGCCCCGGACGGTCCGGTGAGGAATTGGAAAGAACCGCGTGGTAAATCAAATGACAAATCGCGCAGAATTTCCGGACCGCGACCATACCGCATGCCGACATTGTCGAAGCGGACAACCGGTTCGGGATCGTTGTGCGGAGAAGCGGTCATACTCGGGTTGATGGAAAACCTCCACTGACACGGGTGAGCCAAGTAGGACGTCGAAGACTCGCAATGAGCATAGTACTGAGCTGCCCGTCCTGTTCCACGCGCTACCGCGCCAATCCGGATGCGATTGGCACGGCCGGTCGGCGTGTGCGTTGCGCATCCTGCGGACATGTATGGACCGCAGAAGCCGAGATTCCAACGGTTCAGGACGCTCCGCAAGTCGAGCCCGCAGCGGCATCCGTTTCCTCGCCGGAGCCGGAAAGCCTGCCGCACAAGGCCTTCCGCGCCCGCCAGGAGCGCAAGCGTCACACCCTGTCCATGGCGGCCGCCGGTGGGGCTTGGGGTGGATTGCTGGCAGCCTGTCTGATCCTCTTCGTGTCTGCCTGGATATTCCGTGTCGACATCGTGACGCTGTGGCCACGGGCCTCCTCGGCCTATGCCGCGGTCGGTGCGTCGGTGAACCCCTATGGCTTCTCGGTTGGCGAGCTGGATATCCGGCGTGAAACCGATCATGGCGTGCCGCTGCTCGTCGTGGAAGGCGACATTCACAATTTCGATCGCCGTGCCCGGGCTGTGCCCGGTCTGCGCGCCATCCTGCGCGATGAGCATGGCGAAAGCCTTCTGGAATGGCAGGTTTCCATGCCGGCCGGTGACGTGCTTGCCGGTCGCCGCCGGACCTTCAGCACGGTGGTGTCCGATCCGCCGCCGCAAGCGGTTGAGGTCGAGGTCGTGTTGATGGCTCGTGCTGCCACCGGCAATGCCGCCCATGGTGCCGACGAGGAGCATCATGCCCCGGATCCGCATGACAGCGACGCGCATGCAACGGATAGCCATGTTTCCGATCCGCACCCGGCTCCGGCCGAGTCTGACGCCCATGCGGCCCCGGCTCACACAGAACCGGCTCACGCTGAACCGGCTCACCCGGAACCAGTCCATGCCGAACCGGAGCATCACGCGCCGGCGCATGAACCGGCCAGCGCCGATCATCACTGACTGAACTGAAAAGCAAAAGGGCGGACCGGTTTCAACCAGCCCGCCCTTCCTAGGCGCTTTCTGCCGTGCGGCGGCCCATCAGCGTGTCCAGCAGGGCCGGCAGGCCGGTGCCTTCAGACGTCTGGTGGACATCGATCCGCCCGACCTTCTCGGTCAGGCGTTCCAGCGCTTCCAGCTCCTTCAGGCGCATCAGGCCGGGATGGTCATCCATCAGCCGCGCCGTATTGAGCAGGGACCGGGTTGCCGCGGTTTCTTCGCGACGCCGGATCAAATTGGCTTCGGCGGCCTTTTCTGCCTCGACCACTTTGTTCAGCATTTCGCGCATGTCACCGGGCAGGATGACATCCTTGATCCGCAGATCGGTGATGGCCATCCCGGTCTCGGCCAGGCGTTCTCGGACATGGTCCGTGATCTCCCGGTCGATCTCGACACGATCCCGCAGCAGCATGTCCAGCGTCCGACCTGCCACGGCCTCGCGGGCCGCGAACTGGATCAGCTTGTAGACATGCCCGGCCGCATCATTCAGCCGGGTCGCCCGGACCATCGGGTCAGTGACCCGGGTAAAGGCGGTCAGGTTGAGCCGGATCGTGACCCGGTCCTTGGTCAGGACTTCCTGCGCAACCACGTCCAGCGCGGTTTCGCGCAGGTCCGCGACCTCGATCCGCACGGACCGGTCCGCGGCCCAGAAGGCATGGCGTCCCGGAGCGAGCTGTTCGCGCAGCTCGCCATCGACGTAAAGCAGGCCGGCCTCACGGGTCCCGACCGTGCTGCGCACGATCGCGTGTCCCGCCGCGACCGCCCAGCGGTCGGCCAGGCGCGGGTCCAGCCGGTCAGCCTCTGCCAGGTCGATCACCTCGACGCTGATATCGTGCATCACGGTCCAGAAGGCCCGGCTCATCCCATGGACGACAAGGGCGTGGGGCGCGCCGTCCAGCGTGACCAGTGCCAGTTGCCCCGCATCCGGACGGACCAGGATGAAATCATCCCCGGCCAGCTCGGCATGGGTGCGCATGATGCGGTTGGCCCAGTTGCTGTCCATCGCGACACGGTCCGTGTCGAAGACTTCCAGCCGCAGGCGGTTCCGCAGGTCGAGCCAGCGGTGCCGGCCCGGACCGACAAGGTCGATGACGGTTTGATCGCGCAGCAGGACTCCGCGTTCGTGTTCGGCCAAAACGGCCGTCTTGTAGATCATTGTTCTAGGCCTTTCTTGTGTTGGCGTTGAAAAGGGCTTGGCAGGACTGCCAGGACCGTTCGACGGAACACGCACGGGGTGTGCATTCAGACGACGGGTCCCGGCCTAGAGGGACCCGCCGCGAGGAGAGACTTGCCGTCAGGCGGCGAGATCTCTCCCGGTCAGCGAGCCC
>NZLV01000188.1 GCA_002694345.1 Maricaulis sp. | reverse complement strand
TGACCGGGCCGGGCCTCGAGTGGTGATGAGGCGAGAGGGAGACTAAGCGAGGCAGTTGGGGGTGGGGATAAGTTTGGAGCGGCGGGAGGAACAAATACTTGGAGCAAGTGTCCCTCGGCGCTGAGGCTCACCCACTCCCAGCCGTCATTCCACGGCTTGTCCGGGGGATCTCCTCCAGGCAGCCGGCGTGTGAGCTCTACGCCCCAAGATGCCGGATTCTCCATCACCGGATAATCACGGAGTGCGACGTTCATCGACATGTCCCACACAGCGCCGCGCCTCATCCGCCCTTGGGAGCACAATATCGCCCGAAAGACAGGGAGCAGGCTACATCGCGTTGGCGGCGTTTTCGGCCTCGGCTCGGTCGGCGATGATGTGGAGTATGTTGGACTGGATGCCGCCCAGGATGACCTCGCCCCACAGGGCGCTGTAGTGGTTGGCCGGGCTGCTGGCACGGTAGCGGGTATGAAGAGTCAGACGGGTCCGGCCATCACCAATAGGGGTCAATTCATAGCCGCCGGTTTCAATGCCCAGATAATCGCTGTCCGGCCCGATATGGGCATCGGTATAGCGGCCGACCGAGTCGTTGGGGAAAACAAAGCGCCAGCTCAGCCGCTGCTCCGGACGCCAGTGAGTGACGTGCTCTTCGAAAGTGATGTGATCCCCCCATTGGGCAAGACGCCTGGCTCCCTCGCCCTCCCCCACGACCACGGCAGAGCGTGGCCGGGGAATGCGCAACAGGTTCTGGGCTATCGTCCACTCGCCCTCCTTATCGGACAGGTTTTCCAGGGCGAGCAAATGCGGCCAGATCCGGTCCGCAGGCGCCTCGATGATGATCGACCGCCGGACCTCGAAATGGTGAGTGGCGTGCGGAAGGACAGGCCCCGCCAACAGGACGAGGAAAGGCAGGGCCATCAGCCCGGCGCTGTGTAGCCGGGCACGCCGCCTGAAAGCGGCTTGCAGGCTACCCACGGTGGTCACGCCGAGCAAACCGCTGATCCCCCATGGAATGGCCAGCATGACGAGGCAGATCACACCTTCCCGAAAAACCACCCCCACCAGCACCATAATGGCGAGCGTTGTGATCAGGGACAGCGAACTTTTCCAGCCGCTGCGCTTTGGGGGCTGCTCGGGCCTATCCCCGGTCCCAGACCCCAGGGCCAGCCGCAAAATACCCCCTACGGTGAAAGGCAGGATGAAGAGGGTGGAAAAGCCTCCGGCGAACCCGGCACCGGAGCCCGTCCCTCCGATCAGGTAAAAGACGACGGCAAGCAGCAGGAGAACCAGAAATACCACAAGAAAGCGCATTCCGACCCAGAGCCGCATCCCGGGCTGCCCCTTGCCATCGCTCATTCCGATTCCCCCTCAGTTCAAGCTGGCACTGCGCCTGAGCGGGCGGTCCGGGTCAAGGAGAGCCCGGTGCGGCGGATCGTCCGGAGGAAGTCGTCACAGCGGCAATTCGCATCATTCTCATCAGGCCTGCCCCAACTATTTCAGCAAACCACTGAAACTCCGAGCAAATCATCCTTACGTGACTTGTGAGCGATTATTCACTTGCGGTTTTGCGAACGGGGTTTTACAAAATGTGTAAATGATCATTCACATGGTCGCTTGCTCAAGGAATGGAACGCCATGACCGGGATGCTGAGAACAGGGATTTTCGACGGGGTCGACACCAATGTCGGCGTGACGGCGAAGACCGGGACGACGAAGGCCCGGATCGAGCGGGCGGCATTGATGCTGTTTGCGCAGCACGGAATGGATGGGGTTTCGATCAAGCAGATCGCCGAAGCGTGCACGATCTCCGATGGCGCCATGTACCGGCACTTCAAGTCGAAGGACGCGCTGGGCCGGCAGATGTTCGAGGCCATCCACAAGAAGCTGGAAGGCCTGGTCGCTTCGCATCTCAAGCCGCAGGCCTCGCTGGAGGATATCGCCCGCGCCCTGACCAAGGCCTATTGCGAACTGGCCGATGGTGATCCGGCGCAATTCGTCTTCCACCTCACCCACCGCAATTACTTCATCGCGGCCTCGGGCGATGGCGGAGCAGACCCGTCCGACCTGATGACCGATTGTGTGGCCGACGCAATGAAACGCGGCGAGATCCCGGCCGGCGATCCGGAACTGAAATCCGCCATGGCGCTGGGTGTGGTCATGCAGACCGCGGAATACTCGCTCTATGGCCGGATCAAACTGCCGCTTTCACAGCATGTGGAGGTGTTCGTCCGGTCGATCATGGCCGTTCTGAAGACCGCCTAGACCCAAACCAACCCACTCAATATCAACAGCAAAAAGGGAGGCGATCATGCGCTCCTTGGTGTTCAATATTGCCTATTGGTCCCTGTCCGGCGTCTACGCCTTGGTCTGTGCCGTCCTAGCGCTCTTCCCGGGCCGCCGCGTGCTGATGCACGGTCTGCGCTCCTATTCCCGGGCCACGCTGATCCTGATGCGCGTTGTCTGCGGCATCCGCATCGAGGTGCGTGGCACGGCCCCGAAAAACCAGCCCGTCATCATCGGCGCCAAGCACCAGTCCTGGGGTGATGGCATCGTGATGATGGCCAAGTGCGGGGATGTGAATTTCGTCTGCGGCGACCACATGCTGGACTATCCGCTGATCGGCTGGGTGCTGAAGCGCTGTGGCGCCATCGTGCTGTCGAACCAGGGCGGCGCCGAAGCACAGGCCAGCCTGGAAGCCGGCGTCCGCCGCTCGCAGGGCGAAGGCCGTCCGCGCCCGATCCTGATCTATCCGGAAGGCCATCTGACGCCGGTGGGTGAAGGCCTGCGCTATCGCTCGGGCGTCTGGCGCCTGTCGCAGCAACTGGACCGCCCCATCGTGCCGGTGGCCACCAATCTGGGCCAGTGCTGGCCGCAGAACCAGTGGAGCAAGTTTTCCGGCACGGCCGTGATCGAATTCCTCGACCCGATCCAGCCGAGTGACGACCGCGATGCAGTCCTGGCGGAACTGGAAAGCCGCGTGGAAGCCCGTTCGCGCCAGCTCGAAGCAGAGTTTGCACGCCCCGCAGAATACGCGCAATCTGCCCTCAAAACATGGAAAACCCAGGCATGACCGGCCGGTTGCCTGACGGTTTCAGGGAGGACCGGCTTGCGCTCGACGCTCTTCAATCTGGCATTTCATGTCACGACCGGGGCCTTTGTCCTCCTGTGCGCCCTATTGAGCTTGTTCCCCGGCTCAGCGCCGGTTCGGGCCTGCATCCGGGCCGGGTGCCGGACAGTGCGCTGGGAGATGCGCCACATCATGGGCATTCGGGTGGAGGTTCGCGGCAGAATTCCTCGGAACCAGCCGGTGATCATTGCGTCCAAGCACCAATCCTGGGGCGATGGTTTCCTGATGATGGCAATCATGGGCGATATCAATTTCATGATCGGCAATGCCGCAGCCGGCTTTCCTTTTGTCGAACGCGTGGTCCGGAAGTCCGGCGCCACGATGGTGAACTCGCCCGGCCTGCGCGGTGCGGAAGGTGTGCTGGAGGATGCCGTGCGGAGAGCGGGCGACGATCCGCGTCCCCTGCTGATCTACCCGGAGGGACGACTGGCCACCGTCGGAACGGCCAAGCGTTATCGCAAGGGGGTTTTCCTCATGTATGAAGCGCTCGAACGACCCGTCGTGCCTGTCGCCCACAATCTCGGCCTGCGCTGGCCGAAGAATGAGGCCCGGAAGTTTCCCGGCCCCGCCGTGATCGAGTTTCTCGACCCGATCCCGCCCGGCCTGCCGCGCGACGCGTTTCTGCCCCGTCTGCAAGTGACCATCGAATCCCGGACACGCGATCTGGAGGCTGAAGGCCTCGCCGCGACGTCCCCCGAAACGGAGGCGAGCTCATGAGTGCCGCCATTGCCGCAAACCTGTTGACCCAGCGCCGCTTCGTGCCGCTGCTGCTGGCCCAGTCCCTGGGCGCCTTCAACGACAATTTCTTCCGCTATGCCGTGGTGACCATGGTGACCTTTGGCGGATTGACCCTGTTCGACATGGACCGGCTGACCCTGGTCTCTGTCGCCGCCTCCATGTTCACCTTCCCCATCTTCCTGTTCTCGG
>NZLV01000187.1 GCA_002694345.1 Maricaulis sp. | reverse complement strand
GCCGTCATCCTCGATATCCACGGTGACTGTGCCCGGCGTCAGGGTGATCGAGTTCGCGAACACACAGCGCCCCAGATCGGTCCGTTGATCGGACGGCACCCGGATCAGACGCGGTTCGATATCGATCTCCGGCTTCATCACCAGGCGCAGGACCGCCAGGTTCGCCTTGAAGATTTCGCCACCGAGCCAGGACCAGTAGATGAACAGGGAGGCCATCGGCCCCGCCGGGACCGTCTCCCGGTCAACGATTCGCATTCGGAAGGTGAACGCCACCGTGGCAATTATGGAAATGACCCCGACCGTCATGACGATCGGATAATCGCCAGACAGGGTAAATGGCCCTGACAGGGTAAGCCAGAGCGCCACCAGGAAGGCGGTGAGGCTGACGCCGTAGAACATGGAAACTCCCCGCGCGATAACGCTTGTCGCAAGGTTATTAGCGGGAGAGGCGAGCCTTGACCAGATGAACCGGGCTGTCAGATGCACCCAGTCTTCATGTGGTTTTGCCGCGCTTCCCCTCACCGCCTCCGGTCAATCAATCGAAGTCGAACAGCTCGCTGAGGAAGCTCTCGCGCTTCTTGTAGCGACGGCGGCCGTCCGGACGCCGCTCTTCGCGCTGCGGGGCGACGGCTTCACGGGCCGGTTGGGACCGCTCGATGATCTTGTCCAGTTCGCCCCGGTCCAGCCACACGCCCCGACAGACCGGACAATAGTCGATCTCAACGCCGGAGCGTTCGGTCATCACAAGCGTTTCATTGTCGACAGGACACTTCATTCGGGGCCTCCCATTCAGGCAATTCACTCGAGCGCGGACTTAGCGCGCGAGCGGGCGCTGACGAGGGGGATTGGGGAGGCCGTCAGTCCCCCTATACACGCGCCCAGACCCGTTCGTGGAGGCTATAGGCAAAGGTTTGCACGAAGGGCTCGACGAGGCCGATGGCCAGGGCTGCACGCCAATTGCCGGTCAGGACAAAGGCCACCGTCATGGCGACGCACAAATGCATCAGGGCGTAGGTCGCCGTCTTGGCGGCGGAGCGCTTGTCATGCCCATGGCGGATGCAGGCGAAACAGGTACGAGCCAACGCGACCATTCAAAGTCTCCGAGTCCAACAGGTGAGAACCATTCTCACCTGTTGGACAATGGGAGATTTTCGGGGCCAAGTCTCATGAATTGTTTTGATCGCGGCGATAGGCGCTAGCGATGACGCCTAGTCCTTGTCTTCCATCGACAGGTTCCAGTAGCGCAACACGGTCTGGGCCTTTTCCACGGACAGGCTGTCATACACCTTGCGGGCCTGGATGTAGGGGTCACTGTCCTCACGGCGCCCCAGGCCTCGCCACATGTTCTGGAAGGACGGCCATTTCAGACCCGTGGCCTTGCACAGGATCGCCAGCGGCTCACCGGCCATGTCATCCATCATCCGGCTGATCAGACGCCGGTCGACCGAGGCGAGGACCGCCATCTCAGACAGGATATCCGGCCGGGCCCCGTCCATGGCCATCGCCTCGCACACGCCTTCCAGCGAACCGAACGGGCTGCGCTCGGAGGCTTCGCGGTCGCGCTGGCGCCGGTCGATATAGCGCAGTACGCGCGCCACCATCGGGTCCGCCCAGCTTTCCTGCGAGGCCATCGGGAAAATGTCTTCCGACGCCTCCAGCAGAATGGTCCGGTCAACCGCGAACCGCTCGAGGATCTGGAACCGGTCGATATGCTCACAGCCCCAGAACAGGCGGAAGGCCTGGGCCGGGCGCAATTCCTCGCGCCGGATCAGCATCTGGGCATAGCTGGGTTCGTCGGCCGCGGCACCGACCAGATGGTCCAGGGTCGGGTTGGCCAGCGTCGCGGTCTTGTTCCGCAGCAGGCGTTCCACGACCGGCGGTTCGCCATAGGCGGCCAGGGCGGCGGACACGGTCTCCGACAAATTCTCGCGCTTGGCGATGGTCAGCCGGTGCTGCAGCGAACCGGCACTGACGATTTCCAGCATGTCGAAATCGGTCAGGGCCTGGCATTGCTCGAGAATGGGCTGGGCCACCTCGAACTTGTCACAGGCCAGGGTGCGCAAAAGCCGATGCGGTGCATCGGTCAGTCCAGCTAAACGCTGGGCGCAGCGCTGGCGCAGCTCCAACTCGCTGGCCCGGATCACATCATACAGGAGATCACCGACAATCCAGCGCTCGCGCGGGGTGATGCGGCTGGACGGCAAACCGACAATATCCGCCAGACGCCGCGCCAGAATGGCGCGCGTCCGCGGTGTTGCGACGGGTTCTGTCAGATCCAGCGGCTGGGCGTCGGCCATGCGTCATGCTTCCCGAAAGTCAGGTCATCCACCAGAATGCCTTGCGGGCGTTAATGAATGGTGGCGTTGACCCGCCCTAAGCAGACGGGCTCACCGGCGCGGTCTTGCGGGCCAGCCAGGTGACAACAAGGGCCACGCCAAAGAAGACAACCGCCATGATGAACAGCATGGGCGAGTGCACGTACTGACCTTCCGCATCAAACGCGACCGGCGCGGAAATTCCGAGCCAGGGCGAGAGGTGAAAGACCAGCGCCCCGCCGATGATTGCGCTGGACAGCATGCCGCCACACGAGCGCACCGCACCGATGAACAGGCCGGCCACAAGCAGTGCCGCCGCCAGAACCTCCGCCACGCCCGTCGCAATGCGGATGACGGGTTCAAACAGGCCGATGCCGGATTGCTCAGCGATATATTGGAAAACCGGATTGGCCTCGCCGAATTTCTGGACACCCATGAAGACCATGAACAGGGCCAGAAGGCCGGTCAGACCGATGTGAAGCCAACGCATTTTATTCCTCCCGACAAGCGTGCACCTTGCCTAAGCGCTTAAGCTTGCTAGAGATAGCCCACTTTGTTTCTCTCCCGAACACAAACGGGTGAGCTATCCACAGACCGTTCTGCACGAGTTCAGATCCTTGCCAGTTTTTCGCCCCCTTGCGGGCAATCGCAATCTCCGGCTTCCCCCTTTCGGAGCCTATCTGGTTCTGGTCGCCGGCTGGTTTTTCGGCTTCGGCCTGCAAACGACCCTCTTTCCCGGCGTCATCACTTTCACGCTCGGGGAAAGTCCGGAACGCCTCGGCCTGGCGCAGGCCGCGCTGACCGGTCCCATGATGCTGCTGCTTCCCTTCGCGGGTGTTCTGGCCGAGCGCAAGGACCGGCGCGGCATCATCTTCTACTTCTACATTTTCGCCGGCCTGGCCGCGGCGACCCTGGGCGGCCTGCTCCTGTCGGACCGGCTCTCCTACTGGATCATGGTCTCCTTCGCGCTGATGATCGGTGTGGCGGGCGGGTTCGTGATGCCGGCCCGTGACAGTGCCATCAATCCGGTGGTGCGCATTTCCGCCCGGACCCGCCATGGTGGGATCGAGTTGCAGCGGGCCGTCGTGATGGCGTCTGCCGTGCAATTCGGCGCCCAGATCGCCGGCATGGCGCTGGGCTATTTCGCCGCCTATACGGGTCCCGGTGCGCTCTTCATGGTTCAAGGCATCGGCCTGCTGGTCGGCGGTTTTTCGGCCGCCTTCCTGCCGCGCCTCGGCTCCAAGCGGAACCAGTCCACAGCCCACCCGCTGCACGATCTGGGAGAAGGCATTTCCGCCGTCTTCCGCTCACCTGTCCTGATGCCGATGACGGTGATCATGATTGCCCTGGGCATTCTGGTCGTGGGCGGCGCCTTCCTCGTTCTGATCCCGCTCCTGATCCGTGAGACCTATGGCGGCGGCTTCCGGGAGATCGCCAGCCTGATGGTGTGTTTCTGGGTCGGTGCCTTCCTGGCCAATGTCGCCCTGGCCGTGTTCCGGCAGATCGAGAAACCGGGCCGCGCCATGATCCTCGCCCAGGGCGTGACCGTCCTTGCCACCGGGGCCTTCGCCCTGCCCCTCCCCTTCTGGGCGCTCTATCTTCTGGTCTTCACCTGGGGGTTGGGTGCCGGCGTCGCCATTTCCCTGTCCCGGGCCGTGGTCCAGGAACAGGCGCCGCCCGACAAGCTGGCCCGCGTGATGTCGGTCTACCAGCTCGGCCTGTTCGGCGGCATGCCAGCCGGTGCCATCCTGATGGGCTTCATGATCGGTGCGCTGGGGCCGCAATGGTCCGCCCTGGTCCCGATGATCGGTCTCGGCCTCGTCCTGGTGGTCATCAGCCTGACGACCCCCATATTCTCCGTCAGACGCGGACAGGTTCACCCCGCCGCCCTGCCCGGAAAGGAGAGCGCTGATGCCCAAGCTGACTGATGCCGAGATCGAGGCCCTGAAGGCCAAACTGGATCCGACGACCTATGCCATCGCCTTCGAGGAAGGCACGGAACGGGCCTTCACCCACCCGCTGAACGATGAAAAGCGGCCCGGCCACTATCATTGCAAGACGTGCGGCGAGAAACTCTTCGAGGCCGGGCACAAATACGAGTCCGGTTCCGGCTGGCCGTCTTTCTACGACGCGGCCGACCGGGAGGTGATCGACACCAAGACCGATCACAAGCTGATCATGCCGCGCACGGAAATCCACTGTGCCAATTGCGGGGCGCATCTGGGGCATGTCTTCCCCGATGGTCCCCAGCCGACGGGATTGCGGTATTGTACCAACGGAACTGTGCTGGATTTCCGTCCAGAGCAGGACGAGCGCTAGTAGACAGGCCCGGCGTGGCCTAGAGGGGATTTGATGAGTGTAAACAAGATTGCCGGGCTGGCCGGTGCGAGCCTTCTCGGCTTGGCCCTAGCCGCCTGTAGCCAGGAGAGTGACATGACGTCCGACACACCGGTCTCCAACCTGATTGTGCGCGCCCAGGGCCTGGAAGCCCCCGTGGCCGACCAGCGCCCCGTCGAGATCGAACAACTGGGCTTCACCCGCGTGGATGAATACCAGTGGATCAAGGACGAGAACTGGCAGCAGGTCATGCGCGAGCCGGAGACGCTGGATGCCGACATCCGTGCCCTCCTGGACGCCGAGAATGCCTATCTCGAGGATGTCATGGCCCCGACCGAGGCCCTGCAGGAGCGCCTCTTCCAGGAGATCCGCGGCCGCATCAAGGAAGATGACAGCTCGGTTCCGGAGCGCGATGGAGACTACGCCTATTTCACGCGCTATCGCGAAGGCGGCCAGTATCCGATCTATTCCCGCCGCCCGGTCGACCCGGAAACCGGAGAGCCGGTCGGTGACGAGGAAATCCTGGTGGATGGCGATGTCGAAGCCGCTGATTTCGACTATCTCGACTTCTCCATCATGGAACACTCGCCGGACCACCAATACGTGGCCTTCGGTGTCGATGTGCGCGGGTCGGAGTATTACGAGATCCGCATCCGCGAGATCGCGACCGGCGCCATTGTCGCCACGCTGACCGATGAGAGCTCCGGCGACTTCACCTGGGCCAATGACAGCCAGACCCTCTACTGGGTGTGGCGCGACGATAATGGCCGCTCCAAGCGGGTCTATCGCCAGTCCCGCGATGGCGGAGCCAGCGAGCTGATCTATGAGGAACCCGATGATGGCTTCTTCATCTCGGTCGGCCTGTCGGACGCCAACAACTACGTCGTCATCAATGCGGGCGGCCACACGTCGAACGAGATTCGCCTTCTGGACGCGAATGATCCCGCGGCGGAACCGGTCCTGATCTCCGCCCGTGAGGACGGGGTCGAATATTATCTGACCGAAGCCCGCGACCGCTTCTACTTCCGCACCAATGCGGACGGTGCCGTCGACTTCAAGATCGTCTCCGCGCCGCTGGACGCGCCGGGCCGGGAAAACTGGGAAGACTTCGTTCCCCATCGCCCCGGTACGCTGGTCAATGCACTGATCGGTTTTGCCGACTGGCAGGTCCGCATGGAGCGCCAGAATGCCCTGCCCCGTATCGTGGTGATGAACTACGCCTCGGGCGAGAGCTATGACATTGCCTTCGACGAGGAGGCCTACTCGCTGGGCATTGCTTCGGGCTATGAGTTCGAAACCGACATGCTGCGCTTTTCCTATGAAAGCCCGTCGACGCCGGAAGAGACCTACGACTTCAACATGAGCACCCGCGACCGGGTCCTGCTCAAGCGCCAGGAAGTCCCCTCTGGTCACAATCCGGAAGACTATGTGGTCCGCCGCATCATGGCGGAAGGTCATGATGGCGTGCAGATTCCGGTCACCATTCTCCACCATCGCGATACGCCGGTGGATGGGTCCGCGCCCCTGCTGCTGTACGGCTATGGCTCCTACGGGATCACCATTCCCGCCTCCTTCCGGGTCACCCCGCTCCCGCTCGTGGATCGCGGCATGGTCTATGCCGTCGCCCATATCCGGGGCGGCATGGCGAATGGCTATCAATGGTATCTGGACGGCAAGCTGGAGCTGAAACCCAACACCTTCCGGGACTTCGTCTCGGCCGGTGAAGCGCTGGCCGCTGAGGGCTATACCTCGCGCGGCAATATCGTGGCCTATGGCGGTTCGGCCGGCGGCCTGCTGGTCGGGGCGGCCATCAACATGGCTCCGGACCTGTTTGCCGGTGCCATCGCAGCGGTTCCCTTCGTCGATGTGCTCAACACGATGTCGGATGCGGAACTGCCGCTGACGCCGCCGGAATGGCCGGAATGGGGCAATCCGCTGGAAAGCACCGAGGACTATCAGACCATCGAGTCCTACAGCCCCTATGACCAGATCCAGGCCATGGACTATCCCCATGTCCTGGCGACGGGCGGTCTGACCGATCCGCGGGTGACCTATTGGGAACCCACCAAGTTCGTGGAGCGTCTGCGGACCATGCGGACCGATGACGGCCTGACCCTGCTCAAGATGAATATGGGCGCCGGTCATGGTGGGGCGTCGGGACGGTTCGACAGCCTGCGGGAAACGGCCCTGAACTGGGCGTTTGCGCTGATGGTGGTCGGCCTGGCCGATGAGGAAGTCGAGGCGATTGCGGCGGAATAGACCGCCCCAACCTGTCTTGAAAAGAGCATGGGCGCCCCGGTCGGGGCGCCCATTTTTCTTTATCCGTCCATGGCATAGACCAGACGGGTCGTGGCGTTGCGATAGAGGATGGGTTCCCCATCGCGGACCTGGGGGTCGTAGCGCCAGCGGCTGACGGCATTCATCGTCGCCTGTTCGAAAGCGCGGCTGGTGCAATCGCCCGGCCGGATATTCGCGGTGCGGCCTTCCGGGGTGATATCAAACACCACGGTGCACTCCCCGGCCCGGCCCCGCGAGGCTTCGCTGGCGGGATAGACCGGATCGATACGGACGCGCGGTGCCGGCTGGCGGTCGATATTCACCAGACCTCCCCCGGTACGGATAACCGCCCGCTCGATCGGAGGCAGGGTCCAGTTGGTGCCGGTCGGAAGCGTGTTCACGGCCGCGATCGGAACCTCCAGCCTTTCCACCGGCGGCGGCGG
The DNA here is from genome assembly GCA_002694345.1 of Maricaulis sp. Lineage (GTDB taxonomy): Bacteria > Pseudomonadota > Alphaproteobacteria > Caulobacterales > Maricaulaceae > Maricaulis. The sequence continues at coordinate 11,477 of NZLV01000187.1, read as the reverse complement.
ATCAAGCTGTGTGATTTCAATGATATCGATCCGCGATTCCGGACGGGCCGGTTCCGGATCGAAGCGGATCTGGACCGGCGGTCTTTCAACCACGGGGTCCGGCGTGACCGGACCGATATCGATGAGATTATTCATCAGGACAAACAGGCCGACGGTGACAGCACCGGCAACCGGAATGACGACCGGTGTGCGCACCGGATGCAAGCTCATACTCATGGAAGAACAGGCTCCCCTCTCTTTCGAGATCCTGCATGGCCCCAGACAGTTATCCCCGTTTCAACAAACCCGGCCGGGGACCGGATCCGCACAACACGCGCTCCGGTCCGGCCGGGGTCGCCGACGCGACAACACCGCGCCAACCAGTCTGATTGTCACGAAGACCGGGGCCAAACCGGGTTGAAACCGGGACGAAATGGGGCCGCGAGAGGGTCATTTCGGGCCCGGGGCGGCATCAGGACAGCCTCACAGCCAGCCCGGAAATGCATCACGGCCAGTCCAGGGCGGACCGGCCGTGACATCAAACAGGCGTGAGCGGGTATCAGGACCGGTCGGTCTGCGGCAGCGGCCGTCCGTACGCATCGAAATAGCTCCGGCAGCCCGCCTCCATGCGCGGGAAAATCCGGATCCCCTCACTGTCGAGGTCCTCCGGCCCCATCGGCGGTGAACGGCGCATGCGTTCGATATCTAGGTAGCAGGCTTCGCGGCGTGTCTGTTCCTCGAAGGCGATCCCCTGATTGATGATCGCGATCTTCTGTTCGACGAAGCTGATCCAGCCCTGGGCGCCGGCGCGGGAATACTCCCAGTCCAGCGCGGCCTCGAAGGCATCGATCGCGCCGAGCAGGTCATCCGTCTCGACCCTGACCGTACCGACCAGATTCCAGGTATCGCCGGGACGGGACAAACCGCCCTGGTTCAGGGCTTGGACAAACATGGCCTCGGCCTCGCGGAAATCGCCGGCCTGGTAGAGCGCCTCTCCCAGCTTTTCATAGTCGGGACCCGCGCCGGTCAGCGTGGCGATACGGCGCAGGACCGGCAGTGCCCGGTCCCATTCGCGGGCCTGACGCCAGAGATTGGCCAGAAGCTGGTAGTTTTCCGGGGTCGGCTCGATCCGGCCGGCATTGAATTCCCGCTCCAGGATCTGAGCCCCGCCATAAGGGTATTCATAGTAGGAATAGTACTGCGCCAGGCGGACCAGCTCGGCGCTCGTGTCCAGCATGCCATTGAGATAGAGGATGCGATTGACCTCGAACGCATCCTGCTCCCGGCCGCTGCGGGCCAGCAGAGAGGCATAGCTGGTCCAGTAGGACTTCTCGTCCGGCCAGCGAACGATCATCTCGCCCATCAATTCGGTCTGCTGCGGCACCAGGTCCAGCTGCTGGTAGAAGAAGAGCAGGATGGAGAAATGCTGGCGCTCCGGCGGTTCGGCCGCGTCGAAGGCAATCCGGCCATAGCGCAGCCCGGTCCGGTAGTCCTGAAGCTGGCCATACCCCTGGGCCAGGCGCAGGGCGAGATCGCCATTGAGCGGCGTTCCCTGGGTGATCGCGGCCTCGATCAGCTCGACCCCGGCCCGGTAGTCACCCTCTCCAAGCAGGAGTTGGCCGGCATTGATACGCAGGACATTGGCGTCCTCGGGCGGCAGGGCCTCCAGGTCGATGGCCTGCTGCCAGGCGGCTATGGCGCCGGGCGCATCATCGAGCTCGAAACGCGCCCGCCCGAGCAGTTTCAGAATGGTCGCTTCCTCATACGGGCTGAGCCCGTCCCGACCGAGCAGCTCGCGATAGCCCTCGCGGGCGGTTTGCCACTGCCCGTCGGCCTCCGCCTCCATCAAGTCCAGAATGCGTTGTCCGATCCGGCTGGACAGGGACGCCTCGCTGCGCGCTGTCCGTTCACGGGTTTCGCCATCCTGGGCCAGAGCGGCGGGCGCCAGGGCCAGGCCCAGGCAAAGCACCGCCAGCGCGCCAAGAGCACCGGTCAGGCCGGCCTGGCTGTTGATCTTCCTCATGTGCACCTCCCCGATCATGACGTGAACTCCCCAGCCCCGGTGCATGCCGTCATGAAGCCGAAAGGTTCCCGTCACATTCGGGCGAGAATGAGGCGCGCGCAGGTTGCGTGGCCCGATTTTGGTCAATTCCGGGTAGTGAACAGTGTACACCCCTGCTCACGGGATCAGGGGCGGACACCCCCGCCGGCAATACCTGCCCGGCACTCATCCGGCTCGACACCGTCCATCACCTGCCACGCCCCGGTCTCGCCGCCCCTGACGAGGCAGTTGAAGAGGGGCAGTGCGGGTTCAGACAAGAGCGCCCCTTCCCCGGTCACCCGGTCAAGCTCCTGCCAGGCCTCCGGCCCCAAACCCTGTTCCAGGGCGGCGCGAATGCGGTCATCCGTCAGGGCCAGCGCTGTGGCCTCCACGGCCCGGTGCGCCTAGGCCTCGTCAATGAGACCGGCCAGAACATCTGCGAGACGGTCGGACCCGCCAGCCGCAGCCCGGCCATCGGCCAGGAACGCCAGCAGCGCTCCGCGTTGGTACGGCAAGCGTTCGGTCTCGCGACTGTCCCAGACATGGTCGATCAGCTCCATCCGCGTCATGGTCCTGACAGACGAAGCCTGATAGTGCGCTTCCAGAGCATTGATGGCCGCCAGGAAACCGTCGAGGTCGAGATCACCGACCCGCAAACGGACCAGAAGGGTGAAATACTCGGTGAACCCTTCCGTGAACCACATGCGTGACGGGTCGGTGTCCGTGTCGGTTGGCCCCATCCGGCCGGTGATCCATTCGTGCAGCACTTCATGACTGACCGTGTGCCGGATCTCCTCGGCCGGAGCATTGGCCGTGGTCAGCAGCATGAAGGTCTGATGGAAGGCGGTTCCGATCACCGCCGACTGGTCCGGCAATGGCGGCAGCGGCATGGCCACGATGAGATAGGTCTCGAAAGGTGTGTCCCGGAACAGGTCCGCAGCGCCAGCGATCATGTGCTCCGACTGGGTCTGGATCTCGTCCGGCGCCAAAGGCAGGTCACCCCGCAGGGCCGTTCGGATATTCACCGCGTTCACAACCCGGCTGGCCTGGTCGAACCCGCCCAGAATCCACAGCGTGTCCAGAAAGCGGGAAGCCGGGATCGGGCCTGTATCCAGCCGGCTCCCATCGCCCAGACTGGAGCGTGCGGACACCGGCAGCCCATCCTGCGAAAAGGAAACCGAATAGGACGGCGTCCGATCATCGGACCAAACCGGATGCGGGAAGGCTGCCGCACCAACGAAGACCGCGAAGTCCGGCTGGGTCACAGGGCGCAGCCCCGGAACCCGCTGCACGCCCCATTGCGGCAGGCCCTCATAATCCTGGGAAAACTCATACCGCAGCACCAGAGGCGCCGATGCCGCGTGCTCCAGGTGGATCACACCGTCAATGACCAGAACCGGTTCAAACCGCCCACCGGCCACCGAGACACGGAAATCGCTGAACTGGCCGTCCAGGCCCGCCTCCGGTCCCCACGCCCCCGGCAGCCGGATCTGCGATGCGCCGTCCGCATCTCCGGAGAAGGACAGTTCGCCGGACAGGCGCTGAAAGCCATCCTGCAGCGCGAAGGAATAGCGGGTGCCATCATCCGGGCCCTGGCTGCGGGCGCAGCCGGCGACCATCGCCGCGCACACGCCTGCGCACAGCGTCATCACTGGTTTGAACATCATGGCCATTGATCCCCCGATCAATCGCCCCCCTGTTCCCCGATTAGCATGACGGCGTGACGGCCCCAAAGAAAAACGCCCCGGTCGCAGGACCGGGGCGTTGTTCGTGTCGCGTGGTGCGTGAGCTTAGCCGGCGTCGGCTTCGCTCTCCTCGGCCGGAGCGTCGCCTTCAGCGACTTCCTGGTCCATGGATTCACCGTACTGGTTGTAGAGGTCGGAACAATTGCCCGGCACATCGATCACGATGCGGCCGGTATCGTCGACATCACCCAGCAGGATGGCGGTTTCGCGAAGGTCTTCCACCGCAAACCGGCACTCGTCCTGACGGACCCGTTCGCGGATGCGAACGCGGTCGGCAGCCGCCGCACGCTGGTTGGTGATGAAGGTGATCCAGCCATTGGCCGTCCGGCGCGAGTACGGATACCGCGCACCCTCACGGAAGGCCGCAAGAGCCGAGTCGGTGCGGCCCAGTTCCTGGCGCACATTGCCCAGCAGGGTCCAGGCCGTCCCCGGACGATCCAGACCACCCCGGTTCAGGGCTTCCTGGAAGGCGTCCTCGGCTTCAGCCAGCTGACGCTCCTGATAGAGGGCCTCGGCCAGTTTCAGGTAGTCGTCACCTTCGCCGGTCAGCTGAGCCAGCTGGCGCAGAACCGGAATGGCGCGTTCCCATTCCCGCGACTGGCGCCACATGTTCGCCAGAAGGTTCAGGTTGTTCTGGTTGCGCTCGACCGTGCCGGCATTGAGTTCCCGCTCGAGAATGATGGCCCCGCGATACGGGTACTCGTAGTAGGAATAATACTGGGCCAGGGCCACGAGTTCGCGGCTCTCGGTGAACATGCCATTGATGTACATGATCTTGTTGGCTTCGAACGCATCCTGCTCGCGGCCGGTCTGGGCCAGGAGGGAAGCGTAGGAGCGCCAGTTGTTCTTCTCGGCCGGCCAACGCTGCACCATGCCTTCGATGATGCGGAACTGGTTCGGAACGTCTTCCAGCTGCTGGTAGTAGAACAGCATCAGCGAGTAATCACCGCGCTGACGTTCAGCTGCCGGACGCAGATCCCAGAAGCGCTCTGCCCAGGGCAGGCCCTCGCGGAAACGCTCGGCCTGGCCATAGGCCTGGGCGAGCATGCGGGCGACGCCGACATTCACCGAGTCCACACCGCCAAGCTGAACAGCCTGTTCGAGCGAGGTGATACCCGCATCATACTGGCCGTTGGCGATGAGAAGCTGACCGATATTGATCCGCAGATTGACCGTTTCCTCGGTCAGCAGCGCGCCGGTTGCGATGGCGCCCTGCCAGTCCTGGATGGCGCGGGTGGTCTGCTCGAGTTCGTAATAGGCCCGACCCCGCAGCTGCAGCGCAACAGAGCGCTCATACGGGTTGATGTCGGACATGCCGAGTGCCCGGTTCAGCGACTCGATGGACGCGGAGAACTGGTCATTGCTCTGCAATTCCTGCGCTTCGAGCACGATCTCGCCGATGCGGGCGGAGAAGGTGCGCTCGGAACCGTCATTCTCTTCTTCCTGGTTGCGGTTACGCTGGGCCTCAGCGTCCACAACCATCACGCCAGCCAGTGAGGCGGCGAGGGCCAGCGTCGCGACGGTACGCAGCAGGCCCGAGGTATCGAATCCCTGGAAACGGATCATCGATGGCTCCTTCATACCGATCCAACTCCCCGGACCGGCTTTGACAAGATCTGGCGGAATTCACGGATCCTGAAGATCCGAAACTCCGGCGGCGGTTGGAGCGGGCGAGAGGCTCGCCCGCTCCGATCGCTATTAATCGGCCAGCTGGAAGTCGAAGCGCGTTTCCACGCCCCGGCGTGCGACCGGCACACCGTTCTCGACTTTCGGGTTGTAGCGCCAGCGCTCCACCGCCCGGATCGACGCACGCTCGAAGAGCGAGCTGTCACACCGGTAGACGGAGATGTTCGTCGGCGTTCCATCCGGGGTCACGTCGAAACGGACCCAGCAGCTTCCCGAAATCCCACGTTCGGCGGCCCGCATCGGATATTGCGGTTCGATCCGCACCAGCGGCTGGGCGTCGCGGTCGGAGACCGAGAAGTTGACGCTGTCGCTGTTCAGTTGCGGCGCTTCGAATGCCGGGATTTCACCCATGACCGTGGCCAGGCCTTCAGAGGGCTGTTCAGCCCGCTGACGCTCGATCTGCGGCGGCGGGGGTGGCGGATCAACCTGCTGCACATCCTCGATCGTGGTGTCACGACGACGGGCGTCGACTTCGGCGACCTCGTCATTGATCGAGAAATTGCGGTCCTCGACGTCTTCCGACACCGGCGCACCCTCAACGAGGATGAGCCGGGTCATGATGAAGAAGAGGGCAATCGTGATGATACCCGCAACCGGGACACCAATCAGAAGGCGGACAAGATTTCCCATTCTGTCTTCCTCCCTTAGGTCTGGAGCGTCGAAATATGCACTTCGACATCCAGTTCCATGAGCAGTTCCTGGACGTCGAGGATGGTCCCGATATGGGCCCCCTCATCGCCTTGGATAACCGCTCGTCCCTTCGGGTTCTCTTGCAGAAGCTGCTCGATCACCCCACGCAGTTCGTTCATCTCATAGGCACGGCGATTGACCCAGACTTCGCTGTCCGAAGTCACCGCGATGAGCATGGACGGGTTCAGATCGTCTTCCGTCATGGCGTCCGGGCGGAACGTGTCCACGCCGGGCTCCTTGATGAAGACGGACGTCACGATGAAGAAGATGAGCAGGATGAAGACGACGTCCAGCATGGGCGTCATGTTCAGCTCGACTTCTTCCTCGTCGGTATTCACGCGACTAACGCGTCTCGCCATAACTTCCTCCCGCTCTAAGTGTCACCGTGCGAGCGCTGGATCGAAACCGGTACGCCATTGGCGCCCATTTCATCCCAGATCTGCACGATGATGCCATGCTCGGCCTCGTCCTGGACTTCCAGGAGTACGGCGCTGTTCGGCGCTTCCGCACGGAAACGGTTCACAGCCGAGAGCACACGATCGACGTCGGTCCGGACCTGGTTGACAAAGATTTGGTTCTCATTGTCGACCTGCACCACGATCGGCGGCGGTGCGTTGGAGTCCGGCGGCGTGTCGCTGTCGGGTGGCGGACGCATGTCGATGCCTTCTTCCGACAGGAAGGTGGCGGTGACGATGAAGAAGATGAGCAGGATGAACACGATGTCGAGCATCGGCGTCATGTTCACTTCTGCGGCTTCATCCTTGTGCTGTTGACGACGACGCATCAGGCTTCTCCTTCACCGATTTCGAGACTGTCAGCCAGTTTCGCAGTGCGAGCCTTGGCCAGACGTTCGATCTGGTTGGCGAAGATGAGGCCCGAGATCGAGGCCACCATGCCGGCCATGGTCGGGATCGTGGCCCGCGACACACCGGCCGACATGGCCTGGGCATCGGACGAACCTGAAATCGCCATGACGTCGAACACAGAGACCATCCCGGTCACCGTCCCGAGCAGTCCGAAGAGCGGTGCGACAGCGACGAGGGTTTTCACCAGCTCGACATTCTGCTCACAGCGCTGTTTGACCTCCGAGATGAGTTGGTCGCGGATGGCGTGGGCATACCAAGACTTCCGGTCTGCCCGCGCATTCCACTCCCGCTGCGCCACCTTCGCAATGCCCTCTTGGGCAAAGAAGAAGAAGGCGAAGCGCTCGAGGATGAAGGCCCACATCACAAATGTTGTTGCCATGATGACAACGAGGACGGGGCCTCCCCGCTCGAGGAACTCCTGAAGGCCGGTTGATACGGCCTGGAAATCCATAGCGGTTCCTCCGATTAGCCGTGACGCTCTTCAGCGTGACGGGCGACCATGCCAGCAGCCTGTTCTTCGAGCACTTGCTGAACGCCACGTGCAAACGACTGGGCGAACGAGTGGATGAAGAGCAGCGGAATAGCAGCGATAAGACCCAGAACCGTGGTCATCAGGGCTTCGGAGATACCACCGGCCATGATGCGCGGGTCACCCGTACCGAACAGGGTGATCTGGGTGAAGGTCTTGATCATACCGGTCACGGTACCCAGCAGGCCGAGCAGCGGAGCGATACCGGCAGCCAGCTTCAGGAAGTTCAGGCCGAATTCGAGCTTCGGAGATTCCTGCAGGATGGCTTCGTCGAGCTTCAGTTCCATCGTCTCGACGTCTTTGTCCTTGGCCGCTTCATAAGCCAGCATCACGCGGCCCAGCGGGTTGGACTTGGAACCGGACGACTTGCGCTTCTGACCGCCGACGGCAGCTTGCGTGCCGAGCAGGACGACCAGGCGGAAGAGACCGAAGACAGAGGAGATAACCAGCAGGCCGATGATGACCTTACCAACGTTACCGGACTGCTCGATACGCTCCGGGATATCCGGCACGTCCTTGTAGATGTCGAGAAGCGGGCCTCGGGACGGGTCAACAACACCCATCACGATTTCACCCGGATCCGCGTTGAACAGGGCCGAGGCACCGCCCACGAAGTTGGCCGGCGGCTGAGCCGGCAGGTCGCGCAGACCCCAGGCACCCGTCGTTTCGTTTTCCGTCCAGGTGGCGAAACGCTGGTTGTTGTTGTGGTTGGTGAAGACGATGAACGGACCGACGCGCGTGGTCGGGACCGCAGCACCATCACCCAGACCGGTGACGACCGTGTTGAAGGTGACGACCTGCTGCTGCTGGATCATCTCTTCCGTGATACGGCGCCAGATGTAGTTCAGCTCGTCGCGGGTCGGCAGCGTACGGCTTTCCGACAGCGTTTCCAGGGCGTCAGCGCGACCCGGGAACTGGGCCGAGATGATGGACTGGTCGATCAGGGCAGCGAATTCGCCGGCGGCCTGACGGGCCTGGCCGAAGAGTTCACCGAAAGCACCCTGGCGCTCGCGCAGGTCGGCGTCGAGTTCGTCGATGCGGACCTGGTTGGCTTCGAACTGGGCCGTCAGCTGGTCGGCGCGGTTGCGCAGGCCGGACAGTTCCGAACGAGCCTGGTTCAGCAGGGCTTGTTGCTGGTTGGTGCTCGACTGGAATTCACGCAGGCGAGCCTGGTTTTCCGCCGAAGCTTCGCGGGCGTCGGAACGCACGCGGGTCAGAAGTTCACTGATGGAACCGGCCGGCTCGGTCTGAGCGAACGCTGCGCCGGAGGTGAGTGCCACGCCAAACGTAACGGCAGCGGCGAGCATCTTGATGGTCGTTTTCATAATCCTACTCTCCGTTCCGAGCCGTTTACTGGGCGACCTGCGGGCCAGGCAGCGGCACGAGGAAGACAGACGGGGTCGTCACTTCTTCGGCGATGCGGATGGCGCGGGTCACGTTGGCTTCGTAGCTGCCCGGGAGGTTTTCCCAGTCGCTGGAACCGTTATGGCGAATGGTCATGCGGCCATCATCGTACTGGCGGATCATGGCAACGCGGCCGATCTGCAGGACTTTGACGTTCACCGGCACGCCGTCTTCAAGGACGGTGTCGTCATAGGCGTTCAGCGAACGGCCATAGGACGCTTCGATGTCGTAGGCGTTCAGGATGACGCGATAACGCTCGGCCGGGGAAATGGCCGGATCGTCGATCAGCTCGTACAGGCCTTCGATGCGGGCCAGACGACCGTTTTCGCCTTCGAGGCGGAACGGCAGGTCGAGGTTCACGAACTCTTCGAGGTTCTGAACCATTTCACGCATCATCGGTGCGAGATCGGTCTGGATGCCGTCAACGCGTTCGATCTGGCTTTCCAGGGACTCCATCTCGTTCTCTTGGGAACGGATGAAGACTTCCTGCTGCTCAACGAACAGACGCTGGGATTCGATCTGCTCGAGCAGAGCGCGGTATTCCAGTTCAATATCGGTGCGCTGGTCATCCAGCTGGTCGATACGGCGCTGCGTCTGAGCGCCTTCGGTCGTGTTCGCGCGCGCAACGTTGAGGGTTTGGTCCAGCTGCGCAACGGCGGCCCCCCCAAAGGCGCCCGCCGCAACCGTCGCCATAAGCGACGCGCGAACCAAATTCTTCAAGTTCACCATTTCTCGCCTCACAATGGTCAATGCGGGTCGCTCGCAGCTTCCCGCTTTAAAAAAACTTCGATGCTGACCCGGCACAGGCCTGCCGGTTCGGCCCCCTACCCTTATCGTTCAAGCGGCCTCAGACAGCTGCCGCGCTAGCGGCTTAGCGATCAAGTCTAGCCGAGTGGTTACCGCAGCTGCGGTTCACCCGATATACCCCGCGATGGTTGGCCCATCATCTTGTAGGCGTTTGCACGCCGCTTGAAAATCGATCGAACGCTAACACCAGCGTTACACTACGATCAATACATCTTTGTGGCCGGAATGCGGCTCGAACTGCGCTGAAATGCGCCGGATTCGCCTCTCACGTTTACCCGGCAATCGCAGCTCGCCCAAAAATGGTATCGCTCGCAACGCCCGGTTTCACGGTGAAACACTCAGGTGTGGAACCCCTTTCGCTCCCGCATCGAGTGTAGGACACAGTTTCGACGCGGCGCAATATCACCCCATTGTGACACTTCTTCGTGAACCGAAGCGGTCAGTGACAGGACGATGCGATAAACGGCATGAAAAAGGAGAGATTGGCTGGGGCGCCAGGATTCGAACCTGGGAATGTCGGTACCAAAAACCGATGCCTTACCACTTGGCGACGCCCCAACCGGGCCCGTCATCGAGGACGGAGCGCGGTAAATACATAACACCTCGTCCGGATGCAACGCCGCAAATCGGTCGATTGCAGCGCGAAGTGCAGAAAAGCGACTGTATATAATCCAACCGATTGCAGGCCATGCCGCCGCGACGGGACCGGACTGAAATCTGTCTGCGAATGCCTGCTTTTCCCGCGTTGCGCCGCGACAGAGAGTTGGCTATAAGCCGCGCCTCGGTTCGGAGTATAGCTCAGCCTGGTAGAGCACCGTCTTCGGGAGGCGGGGGTCGCAAGTTCGAATCTTGCTACTCCGACCATTCACTTTCCCGCCCCTGACAATCCCTTTCAGCCTCACACGCTTGTGATCGCTGGCGCCCTGCGCCGGACGGGATGTTTGCGCGCGCTTTCCCTCGACCCTTTGCCTGCGTCTGCCTACATTATCGGCCAAACAGGACCGCATCTTGCACGACGGTCCGGTGAGTGTGCACGGCTGGGTCGGAAAGGGCTCTCATGAAACAGTTCTGGATTACGTTTTTCGGGTCAATTGCCGGTGTCGTTGTCGGCGCGGTCCTGGCCGGATTCGCCTTCTTCGCCCTGATCGCCATGCTGATCGGGGGCGCGCTGAGCTCGGCCTCCGACGAAACCGCCCTGCCCCGCGACGGGATTGTGCTGGAACTGGACCTGCGCACACCGCGCTTGGACACGCCGACCCGCTCGCCCTTCGGTTTCGCCGAACCGCTCTCGGTGGTCGACATCGTGCGGACGCTGGAACTGGCCGAGGATGACAGCCGCGTCCAGGGCCTCTTCATCCGCGCCAACGAGTTCGGCCTGTCGCCGGGCATGGCCGAGGAGCTGCGCACTGCGCTGGCCGATTTCCGCGACAGCGGCAAATTCGTGATGACCCACGCCCAGGGCTTTGAAGGCACCAGCGTGACCGGCTATTTCGCGGTCTCCGGGTCCGACGAGATCTGGCTGCAGGACACGGCGAACTTCACCCCGGCAGGCCTGGCCTCCGAAGTGATGTTCCTGGGCGGGCTGTTCGAGCACTTCAATGCCGAGCCCCAGTTCGAGCAGTTCCACGAATACAAGAACGCGGCGAACACCTACACCCAGTCCGGCTTCACCGAGGCCCACCGCGAAGCGGCGGAAAGCTATATCGGCTCGATCTATGACACGGCAGTTG
>NZLV01000186.1 GCA_002694345.1 Maricaulis sp. | reverse complement strand
GTCCAGGCGCACGCCGCGCTTCAGCGCCGCCTCGCATTCCTGCTCGTCCAGACCCGGCCCGTCATCCTCGATCGTGATCGCCAGACTGCGCTCCCCGGTCCGCTCTGCGGTGACGGTCACACTGGAACGGGCCCATTTGCAGGCATTGTCCATCAGATTGCCGACCATCTCGTCGAGATCCTGGCGCTCACCCTTGAAGCGCAGCGCGCCCGGAGCTTCGGCCGTGATGGTCAGGCCCTTGGCCCGGTTGATCTTCTCCAGCGTCCGCGCCAGATCGCGAACCGTCGGCGCGACATCGGTCCGTGCGCCGATCGCCTTGGCGTGTGCTGCGGCCCGGGCCCGGCGCAAATGGTGCTCGACCTGGCTGGTCATCACCGAGGTCTGCTTGTCCACCATGTCGGCCAGCGGCCCGTCATGGGTATGGGCTTCATTCTTGAGCACGGCGATCGGGGTCTTCAGCGCATGGGCCAGATTGCCGACATGGGTGCGCGAGCGCTCCACCAGCTCACGGGAATGATCCAGCATGGCGTTGAGTTCGTCGGCCAGCGGCTGCAATTCCGCCGGGAATTGCCCGTCCACCCGCTGCGTCTGGCCCTCCCGGACCTCGGCCACGCTGTCGCGCATGCGCAGGACCGGGGCCAGGCCGATCCGGACCTGGAAGAAGACACCGGCCGCAATTGCAGCAGCAAACCCCAGGAACATGCCGCCCGACAGGATCGCGAAATTGCGGACATCCCGATCCGCCGGCCGGCGGTCCTCCGCGGCCAGGATCAGCACCAGCCTGTCGCGGCCGGACAATTGGATCGCCTGGCCGATCACCCGCAAGGGCTCGCCGGACGGTCCTTTGGTGTCAGCCGTGACATGGGTTCCCGGGCTTTGATGCGCCTCGGTCAGGATTTCAGCGGGGGGAATGAGGACTTCATCCCAGAGCGAGCGGGACACGGCGAGGACATCACCGCCCTCCTCCGTCTCGTCATCTTCGACGATCTGCCAATAGCGGCCGGAAAAGACGCGGTCATAGGCCACATCCGACGGGCGCCGCGCCAGCACGACATCACCGGCCGGATCGGTTTCCGCCGCCGCCACGAGGGCGTCGACAACACTTTCCAACCGCTGGTCCAGCGTCCGCAGGACGGAGCGTTGATACAGGGTGGTCAGCGCAATCGCCCCCAGCAGCAGCAGGGCAAAGGCCCAGGCTGCGGCACCGGCGAACAGCCGGAAGGCCAGGGACGAACGCGTTTGCTTCACGAGACGGGGCGCGCTTCCGGATCAACCAGCCGGTAGCCAAGACCGCGCACGGTCTCGATCCGGTCATTGCCGATCTTCTTGCGCAAACGGCCCACAAAGACCTCGATCGTATTGCTGTCGCGGTCGAAATCCTGGTCATAGATGTGCTCGACCAGTTCCGTGCGCGAGATGACCCGGTCCTGATGGTGGGCCAGGTAGGACAGCATGCGGAATTCATGCGAGGTCACCTTTACCGGTGCGCCATCGATGAAGACTCGCGCGCCGCGCGTATCGATCGACAGATCCCCGCACTCGATCGTGGAGGTCGTGTGTCCGGCCGCGCGACGGGTCAAGGCTCGCAGGCGCGCCAGCAATTCCTCGGTATGGAAGGGCTTGGTCAGGTAGTCATCGGCACCGGCATCAAAGCCCGCCACCTTTTCCGACCAGCGATCACGCGCCGTCAGGATCAGCACCGGGAATCCCTTGCCATCCTGGCGCCAGCGTTCCAGCACGCTCACACCGTCCAGCTTGGGCAGGCCGAGGTCCAGCACGACGACATCATAGGGTTCGGTATCCCCCATGAAATGGCCTTCCTCGCCATCCAGGGCGCCGTCCACGGCATAGCCGGCATCTTCCAGCGCCCGCGTCAGCTGGCGGTTCAGGTCCGGATCGTCTTCAACGACAAGTGCACGCATCTCAGCCCCCTAGCGTTCGTAGAGTATTTGCCCGGTCCGGGCATCGGCAACCACATCCACCCGGCGCCCGTCCCGCGTCAGGATCTTGATGACGTAACGCGGCGACGCCCCGCCCTCGAGTTCGGCATCCAGAACGTCTGCGCCGGGATAGCGCTGACGCACGGCGGAAATCACGCGCAGGGCCGGGACCACATCGCCCTGGCGGCGCGCATCGCGCGCTTCGCTCGGCGTATAGCGGTCCCGCGGATCGCGGGTTTGCGCAGCCGCCATCATGCCCTCATCGGGCTTGGCTTGGGCGGCGGCGGGAACCGCGATGGCACAGAAGGCGCCAGCAATTATGACCAGGTGTCTCAACATGGCTCCGACTTTACGCGCGTCCCCTGAACCCGTCCTGAACGAGATCCTACCAAAACATTCATATCAGGACCGCATGCCCTTGCGGGGATCATAGCCCTTCGGCGGCGTCCAGGTTTCCAGGAAATCCGCCAGCGCCTTGTCACTGGCCGGCAGGGCCACCATCAGGCGGACCATCTGGTCACCGCGCTTGCCCTTGGACGAAGCAAAACCGCGGCCACGCAGGCGCAGCAGCGTGCCAGAGGACGAACCCGCCGGGATCTGCAGATCCACCGGACCGTCGATCGTCGGCACCCGCACTTTCGCGCCCAGGGCCGCTTCCTTGACCGTCACAGGCAGTTCCAGCCGCACATTCTCGCCATCGCGGGAGAAATACTTGTGATCGGCCACCTTGATCTCGATGAAGGCGTCGCCGGCGCGTCCCCCGCCCGGCGAGGGCTCGCCCTGGCCGCGCAGGCGCAGGACCTGCCCGTCAGCGGCACCCGGCGGCACCGCTACATCCAGCGTCCGCCCGCCCGGCAGGGTGACACGGTGCTTGCCGCCACCGGCCGCGTCCAGGAAGTCCAGTGTCAGCGAATAGCGCACATCCTGCCCCTTGCGCGGCGGCGCCTGGCGCTGCTGCGCGCCCATATCCGTGAACAGGTCGGAGAAGATGTCGCCGAAATCCTCAAACCCGGACCGGTTGCGGCCCTGGCGGAAGTTGAACGGACCGCGTCCGCCCCCGGGACCGCCAGCCCCGCCCATGCCCATTCCGGCGAATCCGGCGCGCGCGGCCGCATCATATTCGGCCCGCTTTTCCGGATCGGACAGGAGTTTGAAGGCCTGGGAGACGTGCTTGAACCGCTCCTCAGCCTTCTCATTGCCCGGATTGGCATCCGGATGCAGTTCCTTCGCCAGCTTGCGATAGGCCTTGCGGATCTCGTCCTGTGAAGCCGTCTTTTCGACGCCCAGCGTCTTGTAGGGATCGTCCATGCGAAATACCGGTCCGGAGCGGTGTTGATGGCTCTCATGTAAGCGGCTTCGCCCCGCTTCGCAAAGCACCGCGTCAGACCGGCGCTAGAGTGTCAGCACACGGCGCACCGCCCGCCCCGGTCCGACGGCATCGGAAAGCTGCGCGATCTCCACCGCCACGACCGCCGGCAGCGCCCCGTACATCCCGGCGAGCTCAGCCTCCGTCAGCGCCAGTTCCGCCGTGTTGGTCTCAGCCTCGAACACGCAGTCATTCCCGTCCAGAAGGCGCACCCGATAGGCCTCCCGCATCTCGCCCAGCGGCACGTCCGGGGCCTGCCAGTCATCGCCGCCGATCCGGGTCTGGCGGATCCAGCCCAGCCGCCATTGCCCAGCCTGCCAGCGCCCGCGCACATGCACGACCGGCAGCGGCTGCAGCGCTCGCTGGAGATGAACATGATCGACCTCGGCAGCACTTTCGCCATCGGCTGGCCAGCCGGCCGCCACCGCCTGCACACGCACGGCCTCGCCCATTTCGTGCGGCTCCAGCGCCAGCGGCACCAGCCCGTCCGGGACCCGCACCACCCGCGCGCCCGACACGGCACTGCAAGCCGGCGAGCCGGCCAGCCCCCGCAACAGACCGCGCAACAAATAGGTCCCGGGCCCGATCAGCTCTGCCTTTTCAAAGCCCAGGACTTCCCAATCGCCGTCCGCCTGCTGCACCGCCAGCCGATTGGCCCCGTTGAGCACATCCATCCGCGAGCGGCTGGCCAGAACCACGCCCGGCATGTCCACCTCCAGCAGGCCAGCCTCATCCCAATACCCGATAGGCCCGACCGCCAAGTCGGCGACCAGACGCCCCAGTCCCGCCGGCCGCTCGATCCGCGTCCGCCAGCGGCCATTCGCATGCACGTCCAGCGTCCCCGGCCAGTCCGGCGCATAACCGGCCAGCAAGGGCCCGTTCTCGCTGCCCAGAACGCTGTCGATCACCGCCAGCACCGGGCGTGAAGGCGGCCGGGGCCCGGCCCCGCCTTCGTGCGCCACACTCGCCGCCCGGCTGGGCGAGCGGCGGGAGACGGGACGCAGCCTCACCCGACCCGCGCCATCACCCTCGCGCCAGACCAGTTCGCCCTCCCGGCCGTCCACGCAGAGCCGGTCTCCGGTTTCCAGAGCCAGCGCCTGCGGCGGCACACTCAGCGTCAGGCTGGACGCCCGTTCGTGCAGATCCGCCAGCCAGTCCCGGCACCAGCGCCGCGCCAGATCGGGATCGGCGACCACATTCAGGGACAGACCGGCACTGCGCACGGTCTCGAAAGCGTCCACCGCCTGGGCCAGGCCCGGCCGATAGTCCGCCTGGTCATCGGCAAAGCGCAGCTGCACATCGCCCGGCAGCTCTGCCCGCGCCGGCGCGTGCATCTCCCACACGGCCTCTCCCTCAAAGGCCGACTCCTCCAGCGCCAGCGTCCCGCTCGCCACCCCGGCCGAGACGAAGTGCAGCGCCTGCGCCCGGGCATGCACACCGATCCCCAGCGCCGTCACCAGCGGTTCCAGCGCCGCCCGCACACTCATCGGCCGGTCCAGCCAATAGCCGGAAACGACATCCTCCAGCCGCGAAACATCCACATCCGCCAACCCGGCTTCTTCGGCCAGTTCCGTCACCAGATCCGCGATCAGGACTTGCCCGGCGCGGCCATTGAGCCAATGCCCCCGGGTCCAGTTGCCGCCATCCGACCAGACATCCTCGCGGCCGGGAAAGGCCGGCCAGGGACGGCCATCCCAACACCAGGCATGGATCAGGCCGACATCCACCATCGGCGCGCCATAGACCTCGGAGACCGGATTCCGGGCCGGGTCCGACCAATGCGTCAGCCAGGCCTCCAGCACGCGCCGCTGCATCAAATCATCGCGTGTGCCGTCGGAAAAATGCGGCCAGCCGCTCTCATCGCTTTTGGGATCGGAAAAGAGATTGGGCTGGTTCGCCCCCTTGTCGATCGCCGGACACCCGATCTCGGTGAACCAGATGGGCTTGCCTTGCGGCACCCAGCTTGTCGGCTGGTCCGACCGCACCCCGGCAGTCCGCTCATGATGCGCCTCGCGCCAGAAAGCCCGCACATCC
This sequence comes from Maricaulis sp., assembly GCA_002694345.1. Lineage (GTDB taxonomy): Bacteria > Pseudomonadota > Alphaproteobacteria > Caulobacterales > Maricaulaceae > Maricaulis. The sequence goes on along the minus strand of NZLV01000186.1, from coordinate 1,412 downwards.
TTCACCCGCCAGATCCAGGCCTCGTCATGCGCCCCGTCCGTGATCGGGGTTCGGGTCTGGGCCAGCCGGTCCGCCTCGCTGGCATAATACCAGTCATACCCCTCACCGCCCTCAATCCCGGCGACGAGATAGGCGGCCTCATGCGGCGACGCCGCCAGTCCGGCATCCAGATGCTCTGCCCCGTCCCGCCAGTCCGCCAGCGGCGCATACCAATCGATCGCGACGGCATCGATCTCGGCATGGCTCCACAATTCATCCAGATGGAATCGTCGGGTCCCGTCCGGCCGTGAATAGCCGGCATATTCCGTCCAGTCCGCCGCATAGGAGAGCCGCGTCTGCGACCCCAGCAAGGCACGGGCCTCAACCGCCAAATCGCACAGGGCCGTCACCGCCGGATGCCCGCCCGCGGCATCGGTCACCGGGGTCAGCCCGACCATTTCCGACCCGATCAGGAAGCCGTCCACACCGCCCGCCGCCCGGGCCAGTGCCGCCATGTGCAGGATGAAGCGGCGGCAGGACCATTCCGCCGGCCCGGCATAGCTCACAGCCTCGCCATCCACTGCATAATCCGCCGCCGACGCCGTGCCGAAGAAGGCCGACACCTGCGCGGCAGCCGCCTCCGTCCCGTCCACACTGCCCGCCACATCCCGCGCCGGATGACAGCTCACCCGCCCGCGCCAGGGATGGGCGGCCTGGTCTTCACCGCCATAGGGGTCCGGCAGACCATTGCCCGCCGGAATGTCCATCAGGATGAACGGATAGAGCGTCACGGCAAAGCCGCGCGCCTTGAGTTGGCGGATCAGCGCGATCACGCTGGCATCATCCGGCGTGCCGCCATAGGCCGGCCGCCCGTCCACCTGGCTCACCACGCGCGCCGAGGCCCGGTCCAGCCCCGCCACCGACCAGCTCAGCGGCCGGGTCGCCTTGTCGGCCGTCTCGACACAGGGCCGGATCGTGCACGACCCGCAACGCAGATCATCGCCAAACCAGGCCACGACCAGCTGCACGGAACGGCACGCCGGCAGATCCCGTTCCAGATCATCCAGCGCTGCCATTATATCCGGCACACCGCGACCATTGTTCTGGTTTTCCGGCGTCTCCAGACCCTCGCCGAAGACCCGCATCACGACGCTGTCCGCATAGGCGAACTCACCGCTGCCCGGGATCAGGTTCACCCCCTGCAACCGCCGCTCCAGCCCGCCCGTTCCGGCCTGGCGGAAGACTTCAAAGGACAGATTGGGGATCCGGTGACCGAAAGCCTCCAGCGGCCAGTCCTCCATCACGACATAGGCCGTGCCGCGAAAGCCCGGCGCATCCGCGCCCTCGATCGCCTGGATCAGCGCGTCCGGTGCCTGGTCCGGCGCGCCTTGGTGCAGCCGCACCGGATAGCGCGACTGGTCGAGCAGGGACCC
>NZLV01000185.1 GCA_002694345.1 Maricaulis sp. | reverse complement strand
CGCATCAAGCTTTCCAGCAAACCGGATTCCCGGCGGCCAAGTCGCAGCGGAATGTCCCGGTACTGCGCTTCGCGGGTCGCCGGGTCAAAACGCAAGACACCCACTTCCAGCGCCGTCACACCCCGGGCACCTGGGCGGCGCATCATGGCCCGCAATCGCGCGGCAATCTCGTCGGGATCAGCAGGCTTGACCATATAGTCATCCGCTCCGGCATCCAGGCCGGTTACACGTTCACCAATGGTCGAACGCGCCGTCAGAACCAGGACCGGCGCATGATCGGATGGCAGGGATTTCAGCCAGTCCACCCCGTCGCCATCGGGCAGACCCAAATCCAGCATGATGCCGTCATAGCGGGTGACTGCGAGAAAGTCGGCCGCACACGACAGGCTGCCCGCCGTGTCACAGCTGAAGCCTCTCCGGGACAAACCTTCCGCCAGAAGTTCGGAAAGCCGGTCATTATCCTCGATCACCAAAACCCGCATTTCGTTCCAGTAGAATACAGCCAAGGCCCATCGGGCAAGCTGGGTGTTCTCGCTGACGGGAAACTGACGAGCGGTTGTTCGCCAACCCTTCCGCATCCAGCATCCTGATCAAGAGCAAGCTTGCCGGGAAAGGTTCGCCCCTGTAAGGTCGGTTCGAATATACAAGTTACACCTTTCAGCCGATGGAGTCCGCGCTTGGTGAACCCCCGCCTTCCGGCCGCCCTCTCCAGGAACCTGCGACTGCCCGCCATCTGTGCGCCGATGTTTCTTGTATCGGGGCCCGATCTGGTGATCGCAGCCTGCAAATCCGGCATGATTGGTGCGTTTCCGGCCCCCAATTGCCGCACCATCGAAGAGCTTGAAGCCTGGATGGTGAGGATCACCACCGAACTGGGTCCGCAAGACGCGGCCTGGGCCTTCAACATGGTGACCCATTCCAGCTATCCGCGCTTTGATGCCGAGCTGGAGTTGATCGCGACCTACAAGCCGCCATTGGTCATCACCGCCCTGGGCGGCCCCCAGCGCGTCATCGAAACGGTTCACGCCTATGGCGGGGTCGTCATGGCGGACGTCAACTCCATCGCCTTCGCCCGCAAAGCCGTTGCGGCAGGCGCCGATGGCCTCACTCTCGTTTGCGCTGGTGCTGGCGGGCATACGGGCGCGCTAGGCAATACCGCCTTCATCGCAGCCGTCCGTGATTTCTTTGACGGCCCGGTCGCGGTGGGAGGCGGGATATCCACCGGGCGCGGCATCGCCGCAGTGGAGACGATGGGCGCGGACCTCGCCAATCTGGGCACGGCCTTCATCGCTGCCGATGAGAGCCTGGCCCAAGCCGACTACAAGGACATGGTGGTTGAAGCCACCGCGTCCGACGTAGTCATCAGCGCCAGCGTGACGGGCGTACCAGCCAGTTGGCTCCGCCAGAGCCTCGAACGCGCCGGGCTGGATCCGGACAATCTACCGGCGGCCCAAGCCGTAAATTTCAGCCATGGTGGAGAGCCCCAGAAGGGCTGGAAGGACATCTGGTCCGCCGGCCAGGGTGTTGGCGCCGTGACCGCCATCGAGCCGGCAGCCCGGATCATTGCCCGTCTGCAGGACGAATATCAGGCGGCAAACGCGCGCCATGGCGCCATGAATACGCCCAGCAAGATGCTTGCATAGCCAATACCAGAGTCGGCCGGACGCAACGGCCCCAGACAGTGACCAGGCGCCAGAGAATGCGCCGCCGGGAGGAGAAACAGGCTGATGAAACTGGCCAGTGACGAGAAAATTGCCGCCTATACAAAAGCCGGCTGGTGGGGCCGGAAAACCTATTATGATGTATTCCGCGATGCAGCGGCCGCCTGCGGCGATGCGCTAGCCGTTGTCGATCCGATCGACCGGCCTGACTTTCTCGGCGATGCGCCCCGGCGAACCCGCTGGACCGAAATCAGCGACGAGGTTGAGCGGACCGCGGCCATCATCCACAAGGCCGGTCTGCGCAAGGACGACATCGTCGTCATGCAGATGCCGAATATTGTCGAAGCCGTCGCGATCTATCTGGCCTGCGCCAAGCTGGGCATCATCGTGTCGCCCGTGCCCGTGCAGTATTCCGGGTTCGAACTGCGCCATGTCATTGGCGCGGTTTCACCCAAGGCCGTCTTTGCGGCGGCCCGCTTCAAGGACCGCACCCTCGCGGCGGACTTGCGCAAACTCGTTGATCCGGCCATCCCGGTCTTTTCCATCGGCCCCTCGGTCGCCGCGGACGGGCTCATCGACCTGACCGCCGAGCTTGCCAGCGCCGAAGCGGCTTCAACCGAAACCACACCACGTGAGGGCGAGGCCGATGATTGTTTCACCATTGCCTGGACATCCGGAACGACCGGCATGCCCAAGGGCGTCCCGCGCTCTCACAATCACTGGCTGGCCATCGTTCCGGCGAGCTATGCCGCCATGGAATTGCAGGCCGGTGAAGTCCTGCTCAACCCGTTCCCGCTGACCAATACGGCCTCGATCGCCGGCATGCTGGGTAATTGGCTTTATTCGCGCGGCACGCTGGTTCTGCACCATCCTTTTGATGTGCAGCTCTTCATGCGGCAGCTGGTCGAGGAAAAGGTCACGGCCACCATTGCGCCGCCGGCAGTCCTGACCATGTTGCTCAAACAGGAAGAGGTTCTCGACCAGTTCGACCTGTCCAATCTGCGGGTTGTCGGGTCCGGATCCGCCCCGCTGTCCGAATTCATGGTCGCGGGCTGGAAGGCGCGCGGCGTAGAGATCGTCAACATATTCGGCTCGAACGAAGGCGTCTCTCTTGCAACCGGCCCGCTGGAAGCGCCAGAGCCAGCGATCCGGGCCACCCGCTTCCCGCGTTTCGGACTCGAAGGCGCCGACTTCTCCAATCCCATGCATGAATGCGTGCACGTGAAACTCGTCTCCATCGAGACGGGCAAAATGATCGAAGCCCCGGGCGAGGAAGGTGAACTCCTGATCAAGGGACCGGTCGTGTTCGAGGGCTATTGGGGCTCAAGCGACAGCGAACAGGCTGATGTGTTCGATGCAGAGGACTATTTCCGCTCCGGCGACCTGTTCGAGATCGACGGCGAGGACCCGCGCTTCATCGTCTTCAAGGGGCGCGCCAAGGACATCATCATTCGCGGCGGCGTGAATATTTCAGCCGCCGAGCTCGACACCTTGCTGGACGGCCACCCCAAACTGGCCGAGGCAGCCGTTTTCGGTGTCCCGGACGATGTCATGGGCGAACGGATCTGGGTGGCCGCTGTCACCGAGCCGGGCGAAACCATCACGTTGGACGAAATCACCCGGCACCTGATGAGCCATGAGGTGGCCAAGTACAAACTCCCCGAACGCCTGGTTCCGGTCGACGCGCTGCCGCGCAATCCGATGAACAAGGTGCTCAGATGGAAACTCAAGGAAATGGCAGAGGCGGAACCGGCATGACCAAGCCAGTCTTCATCCTGGGCGGCGCACAAAGCGATTTCGCCCGAAACTGGGCCCGTGACGACAAGGGCCTGTTCGACATGATGGCCGAGACCACGGACGCCGCCCTCGCGGATGCTCGGATCGAGGCCTCTGATGTCGAAGTGATCCATATCGGCAATTTCGCCGGCGAGCTGTTCTGTGGGCAGGGCCTTCTGGGCGGCATGGCCGTGATGGCTAACCCGGCCTTTTCCGGCCTGCCAACCAGCCGTCACGAGGCCGCTTGCGCCTCCGGTTCCATGGCGATCTTTGCGGCAGCCGCCGATATCGAGGCCGGCCGCTATGGCCTGGCCGCCGTTATTGGCGTGGAAATGATGCGCAATGTGCCCGGTCAGACCGCGGCCGAGAATCTCGGCGCCGCGGCCTGGGCCGGGCGTGAAGCCCTGGGCGCACGCTATCTCTGGCCGGCCATGTTCTCCAATGTCGCCGAGGAATACGACGCCCGCTACGGGCTGGACCGGTCGCATCTGGCGGAGATTTCGCGGACCAATTTCGCGAACGGCAAGCGCAATCCGAACGCACAGACCCGCAATTGGGAATTCGGCGAGAAAAGTTTCGACGCCGATGACGAGGCCAATCCGGTCATCGAGGGCTGGATGCGCAAATCCGATTGCGGCCAGGTCACAGATGGTGCGGCCGTCCTCTTCCTGGCCTCAGAAGAGGTCGCTCGCGACTATGCCGCACGGCACGGCCTGTCCCTGGATGACATTCCGCGCCTGAAAGGCTGGGGACACACCACGGCCCCTCTGCTGATGGAAGCCAAACTGCAGGAAAGTGCCGGCACCCAGGGCTACATGTTCCCCTGGGTACACAAAGCGGTCACGGATGCCTGCCGCCGCGCCGGCATCGAAACCCCCTCCCATGGCAAGGCCGGCGGGCTGGATCTCGTTGAAACCCATGACTGTTTCTCGATCACAGAGTACATGGCGATCGAGCATTTCGGTCTCGCCGCGCCCGGGGAGGCCTGGAAACCGATCGAAGCCGGCATGATCGGCATGGACGGGGCCCGGCCCTTCAATCCCTCAGGTGGTCTGATCGGTTTGGGCCACCCCGTGGGCGCGACCGGTGTCCGCATGGCGCTGGATGCCGCCCGGCAGACGACCGGTAGGGCTGGCGACAACCAGGTCTGCGGCGCGAAGACCGCGGCCACCTACAATGTCGGCGGCTCGACCACGGCCAGCGCCTGCCTGATCATCGGGGTGTAAGCCTGCATGGACGCGTACATCTATGACGCGGTTCGGGCTCCGCGCGGCAAATCAAAGCCCGATGGCGGACTGGCTCGGCTGACACCGCATGAGCTGGTCAAGCAGCTGGTTGACGGCCTGGCCGAACGCCATGGACCCGAAACGGTCCGCGGCGCAGAAAGCTTGACGCTAGGCTGTGTCGGACAGATCGGGGCCCAGGGCGGGCATATTGCCCTGGTCAGCCGGCTGCATGCGGGCCTGCCGCCCGCCGTCCGCGCGCTCACGATCAATAATTTCTGTGTCTCCGGACTGACCGCTATCGGGCTGACCGCTCAGGATGCCCAGAGCTCTAGGGATGACCGCCTGCGCCTGGCCGGCGGCGTCGAGATGATGTCGCGCGTCCCCTTCATGGGAGATGGCGCCTTCTATTATGACGACCCGACCACAGCGCAGGCGCTGCGGTATGTGCCGGTCGTCCTGTCCGCCGATCTGATGGCGACGCGGGAAGGCCTGACCAAGGCCGATCTGGATCGGGTCACCGCCCGTTCCCACCAGCGCGCGGCAGCCGCTTGGAAGCGGGGCGACCTGACCGAAGTGATCTCCATGCGCGATGCCGACGGCGCCATTCTTCTGGACCGGGATGAGAGCGTCCGGCCGGGCACAACCGAGGCTGGCCTGGCGCGGATGGAGCCGGCATTCGCCGCCATGGGCGCCCAAGGCTTCGACCAAGTCATGCTGAACGCCTTGCCGGAGCTGGACCGGATCGACCATCTCCATTCCGTTGCCAACTGCCCGCCAACCAGCGACGGGGCGGCTTTGGCGCTGATTGGTAGTCGGGCGGCTGGGGAACGGGCGGGGCTGGCTCCCAAGGCGCGGATCCGGGCGCTGGCCGAGGCCAGTGCTGATCCTGTCCTGCAATTGACGGCAGGCTTTGCCGCCATGGAGCAGGTTCTCGAGCGGACCGGCATGACGCTCAAAGACTTCGATCGCATTGAATTCATGGAGGCTTTTGCAGCCACGCCCGTGAAGTTCGAGCGCGACTATGCGCCGGACATCGACCGGGTCAATCCCGATGGCGGCCACCTGGCCATGGGGCATCCGATGGGTGCAACCGGAGCCATTCTCACCGCCACGATGACGGCCGGACTGGCACGCCAGGATGGCGAACTGGGATTGATTGTGACCCATGGCGGGTCCGGTGTGGGATCAGCCATGATACTGGAACGGGTCTAGAGCCGATTGGAAAAAGACCGCCAGGCGGGGAGCCGGGCGGTCTTTTCAGGCTTCACAGATCAGAAGCGGGAATAGGTCAGATCACCGGTCCCGCGGCATCCCATGTGCAAGTCCGGACTGTCGGGATCGAAAACACCCAGACACCAGGTCTCGCTCTTTGGCTGGTCCCGGTTCCAGTCGAGCGTCATCTTGCGATGGGCGATCTTCCAGACCCCGTCCCGCTTCTCGAACTTGTCGAACAGACGACCGCCGGTCAGCGTGTCGAAGGGCTCGCCTTCCTTGCTGTCGAAGCGAGCGAAGGTGAGGACATAGGTCTCCACAAAAGCCACACACCCGTCTTCCTCGAACTCGAAATGCGAGTTGCAGACATAGTGCGCCATCGGATGGGTCATCTTCGCCATCCGCTCGACCGCCCCGTCGACATAGGCATGGGCCGGACCCTGATAAGTATTGCCATGCTCCTCGATCGCATCGGGATGATAGCAGGATTTGAGCAGGGTCCCGTCCGCCCGGTCGACGCCTCGCGCATAACGCGCGAGGACGTCCCGGATGTCCTGTTTTGCCAGGAGGGTTTCCACCGTATTGGTCATGAGGCCGCCGCCCGCACGGTCGGACCATCCGCCCAGCAGGCATGCGTGCCACTGGAGATCCGGTGGGGAAGGATGATCCGGCACACCGGTCCGGCATCAAAATCCTTGCAGTCGATGAGAACACATTCCGACCGGTTCTCGACCATGTCGGTGATGAAGCTGACGAGATAGCCGTCATCCTCTTCCGTCGCACCGACCCGCGGAGCGAAGGGAGCCTCACTGCCGTAGCGGCCCTTGCCGAAGCTGAGTGTCTGGGACTGGCCGGTCTGCATGTCGTGCTTCACCACACCATCAAACAGGAAACGTCCCGGCTCGGTGAAAGTGGAATAGGCATAGCGGGTTTTCTGCCCGGCCCAGGCCTGGTTGAAGGTACCGAACTCCAGCAGACGATCATCCAGCCGCTCTTCCTTGGTTTCACCGGTCACCAGGTTGAAACGCCAGCGGTGGAATTTCGGCTTGAAGGAATGCTCGTCCAGATAGGCCATCATCTGCGCCATACGCGGATCCGGCATGTCGGTCTTGAGCGGGGCCGGAGACGGGTCTTCCTGGAAATAGCCTTCCAGAACGATCTCGTCGCCCTCTTCCCAGGCATTCATCCAGTGAAGCACATAGGTCGGAGCCGCTTCGAACCAGCGGATGTCTTCCGGCTGGCCGTAGCGCGGAATGATCGCAAACCGCGTCGGGATCTCCGGATAGAAGCGGGCGGCATGACGCCCCTTGGCGAGGATGGCCGGATCCCAGAACAGGGGCAAGTCGGCGATAATCGAGTAATTCTTGGTGAAGGCCATGTCGTGCGGCAGACGCGGACCGGGCGTTTCCACCGGGATGTAGTGCTTCAGCTTGTTGTCCGGACCGACCACGCCGTAGTGCATGTAGGGCGCATGGGTGGAGTAGTTGAAGAAGAGCAGCTCGCCCGTGGCTTCATCCAGCTTGGGGTGGGCCGAAATGCCGTCGATCGGCGTCCAACCCTCCGTGCCGTACTGGTCGAGCGTATAGGGGTCGAGCCGATAGCCTTCACCGCACTGGTAGAAGGTCGACAGGATCTGACCGGCATGCACGACGACATCCGTGGAGGAAGAATCCTTGATGTGTCCATGTGCGCCCCAGCCCGGCCGGGTCGACAGTCTGGGATCGTCGGCAATCCCGGCCCAGAGCGGCCGGCCGGCCTCGATCTCGGCCATCAGGCCCTTGGTGCGGACAAAGCGGTTGCGATAGCTCGCCTTGCCGTCCTGGAAAGAGATCGCATGGATCATCCCGTCGCCATCGAACGGGTGATACAGACCGATGGAGCCGAATGCCGGGTTTTCACTGTTCCGGACATAGATCCCATCGATGTCTTTCGGGATTTCCCCGATCACTTCCATGCCGTCGGCATTGTACTCGTCGAAGACCGGCGTCCAGGCCCCGGACGTGTAAGGGTGCGCAGGATCCGGCGGGAGGTGCGGGAGCGTATTCACTTTTGTGATGGTCATTTTTGTGCGTCTCCGTGAATTCAGGCGGAACCGGTCTCGGCCGGTTTTGCGCGACGTGGCGGCATGGGGATGAAGGAGGAGGTGCGGCGGATGTAGTCTTCATAGTCCGGCCGGGAGCGTTTCATCCGGCGCTCCAGAAGGGCCGCGCCACTCCACTGGACGAGAAGGAAGGTCAGCAGGATCGGACCGACGACACTGAGCCAGCCAATCCGGGTCTCCGCGGCGATCAGGAACAGGCCCCACCATACGCAGGCATCACCGAAATAATTGGGATGGCGGGTGTAGCGCCACAAACCCTGATCCATCACCTTGCCGGCATTGGCCGGGTCGGACTTGAAGCGAGCCATCTGATAATCGCCAACGGTCTCGAAGAAGATGCCGATCACGGCCAGGCCGGCGCCAATCCAGGCCAGGACACCGACGCCGACCGTTGCGGCGGGCATCTGCCCCAACTGCACCGGCAAGGACACCACCCACAGAAGGACGCCTTGCAGCAGGAAAACCTTGGTCAGTGTGAAGACGTGGACATTGCCCGGAGCCTTGGAGAGAAGCGCGACATAGCGCTTGTCGGGACCTTCCTTGCGCCAGCGCCAGAAGATGTAGCCCCCCAGACGCAGCCCCCAGACCGTGGTCAGGCCGAGCATCAGCATCTTGCGGTCAGGGTCTCCGGTCGCCGTGATGGCAAAGGTCACCCAGGCCACAAGGACAAACCCCAAGGCCCAGAAGGAGTCGATGAAGCTGACATCCTTCAGCGGCATGCTGATCAGCCAGAGCACCAGCATGGCACCCATGAGAACCGCAAAATTGGTTCCCAGAACATACGCGATATCCGCCATCATCTACTCCTTCAGGCGTCCGTCTTCGGGGCGAGGACCGTCAGGTCGACAACACCCGGTCCCGCTTGGGCAGCATAAAGCCGCTCGACATCATCCGCCCGGTTCCGGCGGGCTGCATCCTGGTTGATCGTGCCCTTGTCCGAGACTTCATGAGCCTCGGCATCCGGCGGCGTCGTCAAAAGCGCGAACCTCAGGATCCGTTCGCTCGAGCCCCGGCATTGAGCAGTGTGAGCAGCCAGCCGCTCCGCAACCACCTCAAGCGCCGCCGCTGATCCGGCCAGACTGTCCGGGTCAGCGCTGGCCAGACCGGCCGCCTCGGCAAGGGCCTTGGCGTTGGGCCAGATCAGCACGGCGAGGTAGGACCGGTTTTCGCCGCACAGGACGAGGTCCTGGACCAGCGGCGCCATGGCCTTCACCAGCTCGGCCCGCAAGGCCCCGCCGGACACGAAAGTCCCGGTATCCAGCTTGAACTCTTCGGCCATGCGCCCGGCGAAAGCGAGGCCCTGCCCGGGATCTGCCGGATCATGAAAGCTCGCCGTATCACCGATCCGGTAATAACCGTCGGCGTCACGGATCTGGCTTTCCAGTTCCGGCCGGTTGAGATAGCCGGGCGTGACCATTTCGCCCTTCATGCGCAGCTCGTAGCGCTCGCTGTCGATCGGAACCATTTTCACGGAGAGGCCTGGCATCGGCAGTCCGATCCCGACCTTTTCGGACATGAAATAGATCGACATGCAGCCGGACGTCGTTTCTGTCGCGCCATAGCCGGTCGTCATGAAGATTCGGCGGCCCGTCTCCTGTTCGGCCAGGCCTTGAAGGCGATCGAACAGGGGTTGGGGCAGTCCGGCACCGCCATAGAGCATCAGCTGGAGCTTGGAGAAGAAGACGCGACGCAGGTCAGCATCGCTTTCCAGCGCCTCGACCAGCATGGCGTAGCCCGCCGGTACATTGGTGAAGTATTTGAGCGGGATCTCGCTGAGATTCCGGATGGTTTCATCAAACAGGCCGGGCAGGGGCTTGCCGCCATCGATATAGAAAGTCCCGCCAAAAATGGCGGCAGCCATGGAGGAAAAGGCGCCTGACACATGGCTCCAGGGCAGCCACTCCAGCAGCGTATCATCCCAGCCTGCAGCCCGGCCGAGAACCTGCCAACCCTGATAGAGATTGGCCGTGATCATCCTCTGGGTATGGATGACAGCCTTGGGCTTTCCGGTCGAACCGGAGGTGAGCATGTAGGCCGTCGGCGCATCGGGATCGATGGAAGCAATGGAGTCCGCCACGGCAGACGTCACCGGCGTGGCCAGCACATCAGAAAGGGCCAGGCTCGGCGCGCGGTAGGCCTGAGGCACCGTGCTGATGATGACCGCATCCTCGGGCGCCGTGGCATTCACCGCTTCTGCAAAAGCGGCGCTTTCGGCGAGCACGACAGCAGGCCGGGTCATCTCCATGACATGGCGCAGCCGCTCGAACCCGCCCTTGACCCCGAGGAGGCCGTAATTGGAACTCACCGGGCAGACCGGCACGCGAGCCCCCATCGCGCCATAGCGGGCGGCGGCATGGGCGACAGAATTGCCGGAGACAATCAGGACCGGTCGACCAGCTTCCTGTCCCAGGTCCAGCAGGAATTGGCTGAAACTGTCGGCCTGCGCCTTCATCTGGGCAAAGGTGACCCCGACCCAGTCAGCGCCGGGCTCCGGCCGCTCAGCCAGATGAAGCTTGTCGGGCTGCTGCTCGGCTTGCCGGGCCAGACCGGCGGGTACGGAAGTACAGCCGACATCCAGCGCATCGTGCGGCGTCATGATGATCGTGCCATCGTCGCGTGTCTGGATATCGAGATTGACCGGTGGAAACTCCACCTCGCGGTATGGCGCGTTCACGCTTCTTCCCCATTCGGTTTGATTATGCAATTTATATCCGACACTAGTCACGAGGCCTCGCCACTGTCAATTCTGGAAGCGCGGCGACGCTCAAACTTGCAAGGGAGATCAGCCTCATGGCCCTGATCGAAACGGTTCATCGCGTCATCAATGCCTGGAAGACCGGCGATATCGAGACGGTACTCGACCAGCTCGATGAGGATGTGACCTATCACTATGTCGTCGGCCACAAACCCCTTGAGGGTCGCGACAAGGTCCGCCGCTTCCTGGAAAAATTCGGTGCAGGACAAACGGAAATCGCCTGGCGGATTACCCACCATCTTGAGGCGGGAAACCGCCTATTCGTTGAAGGGGTTGATGATTATGTCGATGCTGACGGGGTCCGGATTCAAACCCCCTATGCAGGCGTTTTCGAATTCAGAAACGGCAAGATCTGGCGCTGGAGAGACTATGTCGACACCGGCGCAATCGCGGCCGCCAAGCGCGGCGAGCCTGTCCCCGAATGGGTCCTCCCCCTGCTGCAAGACCAGGCCTGACAGGGCTGGACCGGTTTCGCTTGACGGCGCTGCAAAGCCTCTATTTCATGGCTTGCAGAACAAAACCTAAGGGGAAGAAAATGCGTTACATGATCGCCGCAGCGGCGCTCGCCTTCACGGCTCCGTCCGGTCTCGCCCTGGCCTCCACCTCCACAGACATGATCACCGAAGACGACAAGATTGCCGTCGTCATGGACATGGTCGACGCCTGGAACACGCACGATTGGGACCGGGTCGCCAACCTGTTCGCCGAAGACGGCGTGCTTCACTCGATGATGGTGGATCCGGTAGTCGGCCGGGACACGATCGGCGCCCGCATCAGTCATCTGGGCGAAGGCATCGAGGAGATCACGTTGCGCGTCCGCCATGTCGGTGTGATTGATGGTGTCGTCTTCATCGAGCGTGTGGACGACTTCACCTATCATGGCCATTCTGGCGCCGTGCCAGTCGTCGGCGTCATTGAGATCGGCGAGGACGGCCTGATCACTGAATGGCGCGAGTATTATGACCGCGCCCAACTGCTCGGCGCCATGGGTCTGGCCCAAGACTTCGATGCGTCCGGCCAATGAGTGATCTCAGCACCGCGGCCCCCGGGGCCCCGGCAGCCAGCTCGGACTATCCCTCGCCCGTCATGGCGTGGGCCGTGGTCGCTGTCCTCTTCGTCGCCTACATCTTTTCCTTCATCGACCGGATGATCATCGGTCTTCTCGTTGAACCCCTGAAGGCTGACCTCGATCTGACCGATACCCAGGTCAGCCTGTTGCAGGGCTTCGCCTTCGCAATTTTCTACACGATCATCGGCCTGCCCCTCGGGCGGATCATTGACCGGACCACCCGCATGCGGGTGGTGGCCGCCGGCGTCGCCCTGTGGAGCCTGATGACAGCCTCCTGCGGCCTGGCCGGACAATACTGGCAGCTTTTCCTGGCCCGCATGGGCGTCGGTGTGGGTGAGGCTACCCTGTCCCCGGCAGCCTATTCCGTGATCTCCGACTCTTTCCCCCAGCGCCGCCTCGGCCTGGCCATGGGTGTCTACGGACTGGGATCCGCGGTCGGGGCTGGTCTGGCCTTCCTGATCGGGGCGGTCGTCATCGAGATGGTTGCCTCTGCGGGCAGCATGACCCTGCCCGTTTTCGGCGAGTTGCGGGCCTGGCAGGCCACCTTCGTGATCGTCGGATTGCCCGGTCTTCTGATCGCCGGTCTGTTCATGCTGCTGCCCGAACCCGCCCGCCGCGGCGTCGCCCAGACGGACAGCGCGATCCCGATGAGCGAAGTCTGGGCATTCATGCGGCGCCGGGCCGGCTCGATCCTGGGGCTGAGCTTTGCCGTCGCCATGGTCAATCTGGCCGTGTTTGCCGCCGTGTCCTGGCTGCCGGTCTTCCTGATCCGGGTGCATGGGTTCGAACTGACCCAGGCGGGGCATTTTGCCGGGGGCGCGCTCATCCTGGGCGGATTGATCGGCCTGATCGGCGGGGGTTGGCTGTCCGACAAATTCAATCAGGGCTCCGCGGCCGGACGATTGAAGTTCTGCGGCATCGCCGGCGCCGTCGGCTCGGTCTTTGCTGTCATCTTCCCGCTGGTCGGACAGCCGGTCTTCACGGGGATCGCCTTCGTCATCTTCTTTGCAAGCGCGGCCGTGCCGATCGGTGCCGGCGCCAGCGCCCTGCAACAGCTCACGCCCAATCAAATGCGGGCCACGGTTTCGGCCGTCTACCTGTTTATCGTCAATCTGATCGGTCTTGGGGCCGGTCCGACCGTAGCGGCTTTCATCGGCGACACATTCTTCCCCTTTGCGGAAGGCATCCGCTACGCCATTGCCATCGTGTCGCCCCTCGCCTTCGTCTGCGCGACGATCCTCTTCTTCGTGTCGTCGAAGTATGCGGCACGGGCGCTTCCCGAATAGGGAAGCGCCCCCTCCCGGGGGCAGGGCGCGACATATCGCACCTTGTCTTCCACACCCGGGCCGCCTAGTTGGTTACGATAATGCAAGCGCTGGGAATGGTCGCGGTGCGACCGGCGCGGGGAAGCAAAGTCGGACATAGAACGGCATGGCCGAACGGAAATTCATACGTACGTGCTCGATCTGGCGCGCGCTGGAAGTGGTCGGCGACACCTCGACTCTCCTCATCCTGGAGGCGTTCTGGCTGGGCGCCCGGCGTTTCGAGGAAATCCGTTCGCGGACTGGCCTGCTCAAACCCCTGCTCAGCGAACGCCTGAAGCGCCTGGTTGCAGCCGATGTGCTGACCAAAGTGCCCTATTCGGAATCGCCGAAGCGCTTCGAATACCATCTCACAGAGAAGGGCCGCGACCTGTATTGGGCCGCCCTGATGATGCTGCGCTGGGAAAAGCTCTGGGGACCCAAGGACGGCAAGATCTCGATCCAGCTGCGTCACCACCAATGCGGCAAGACCTTCGACCCCAAACCAGCCTGTGGGCATTGCCTCGAGGAAATCGATGCCCGCGACATGAGCTGGAGCGAAGGTCCCGGCCTGGGCTGGATGACCCCGACCTATTCTCGCCGCCGCCGCCATCGCGATACGGCCAGCAACCGGGAAGAAGGTTCGATCCTGCTCGACCACGTCGCCCAGATCACCGGCGATCGCTGGGCCAGTCTGGTGCTGCGCTCGATCTTCACCGGCCTGCGCAAGTTCGACGAAATCTGCGAAGACACGGCGATTGCCACGAATGTGCTGTCGGAACGCCTCAACTGGCTGACCGAGATCGGCATGATCGAGCTGCACCAGTATTCCGAACGCCCGCCGCGCAGCGAGTACCGGCTGACAGAGAAGGCGATCGATTATTATCCGATCCTGCTGATGCTGCTGCTGTGGGGCGACCAGTATTATGTGGCCCCGGAAGGCCCGCCGCTGCTGCTGACGCACAAGCCCTGCGGCAATATCCTTGATCCTCAAGTCGTTTGCTCGGAATGCAACGAGCCGCTGAAGCCGGAAGACGTGGAATTCGAGGTCACGGAAACCCTGGCTGCGACCGACGCCGCAGAGTAGCCGCCCGTATTCGCTTGCATTATCAAACCGACGATTTTATCGTTCGGATATGCAAGCTACAAACTCCTCCCCGCGTCCGCTTGACGGACGAACTGTATTGGTCACCGGAGCCGGAAAAGGTCTCGGTGCTGCCTTTGCCCGCGCCCTCGCTCAGGCTGGCGCCAATGTCGTGGTCAACAACCGGATCCGGGAGGGTGCGACTGATGAAGCCTCGGCTGTCGCGGAGGCCATCTGCCGGGCGGGCGGGCGCGCCGTGGCCGAACACAGCGATGTCACAGATGCAGACGCGCCGCGCCGCATGCTGGCCCGGGCCATGTCCGAGTTCGGCGGCCTCGACGCCGTCGTTTGCAATGCCGGCACCTCCGGCCCTGCGGCCCGGTTCGATACGGGCGCGATCGATGTGATCCGCTCGGTGATGGAAACCAATTTCTTCGCGAACGTGGCCCTGCTGGAAGCGCTCAAGCCGGCGCTGGAGACCTCCACCGCCGGACGCGCGCTGCTGGTGTCGTCCTCGGCCGGCCTTTATGGCGTTCGCGGGCGGGCCGCCTATGCGGCCTCCAAGGGCGCGCTCAACGCCTTCGCCCTGACCCTGGCTGATGAATGGCGCGACCGGATCGGCGTCAACATTCTCTGCCCCTATGCCGCCACGCGCATGACGGGCGCGGAAGACACTACAGCGC
The DNA here is from genome assembly GCA_002694345.1 of Maricaulis sp. Lineage (GTDB taxonomy): Bacteria > Pseudomonadota > Alphaproteobacteria > Caulobacterales > Maricaulaceae > Maricaulis. The sequence goes on along the minus strand of NZLV01000185.1, from coordinate 5,873 downwards.
AGGCCGCCGGCCCCATGGCCCCTGACAATATCGCCCAGGCCGCAGTCTGGCTGGCCAGTCCGGCCTGCACGCGCACCGGCGAAACCTGGCTGGGTGGCGGCAAATGGCTGCGCCGGGTGCGAACGGTGGAAACCGAGGGCGGCCTCATGCCGGATGATCTCGGCGCGATGGATGCCTTTGCCGACAGCCAGGCAGGCCTCGACACGGCGCGGGGCTTCACCGGAGCGGAAGCCGCTTTCGCCGATCTGTTCAAGACCCTGTCCGCGGCCATGCGGGAACCGGAGACGTCCGCGTGAAAGTCATCCAGTGGGCCACCGGTGCCATGGGGCGGACCTGCCTCCAGGCCGTGATCGATTCCCCCCGCCATGAACTGGTGGGCCTGTTCGTCTATGGCGAGCGAAAGGCCGGAAAGGACGCCGGAGAAATCGCCCGCCGTGACCCGGTCGGCATCACCGCCACGCGGGATGTCGAGGCCATTCTGGCGCTCGACGCGGACGTGGTGATCCACGCCGCGCGGCTCGACCCGCCGGCCGACCGGCATGATGCGGATATCGAGCGCCTTCTGCGGTCCGGCAAGAATGTCATCTCGATCAATGGCGGCACCTATCCGGCCCATTGGGCGCCAGAGCGCCGCGCCCGGCTGCAGGCCGCCGCCGAGGCGGGCGGCACCAGCTTTATGGGGGCCGGACTGAACCCAGGCTTTGCCGCTGAAAAGCTGGCCGTCCTGGCCACCGGCGTCTGCCGGGATGTCCGCAAGGTCAGCCTCAGCGAAACGGTCGACTGCCGCCCCGTCAAAAACCCCGACTATGTCTTTGACGTCATCGGCTTCGGTGCCCCGGTCGACCGGATTGATCCCAATTCACCAGACTGGGTCCCGGCCCGGACCATGAATGCCCTGTTCGAGGAAGTCGTCGCCTGTGTCGCCGACCGGTTGGGCTGGCAGGAGATCGAGGTGGTCACCGATCACAGCCTGACCGCAACGCCGGTTCCGCTGGAGATCGCTGCTGGCCGGATCGAGCCGGGCGGAGCGGCCCGGATTGACTGGCGCTGGATCGCCCGGACCGGGGCGACCGACCGGGTTGAGCTTCACATCGCCTGGACGATGGAAACGCCCGAGCCTGACGCGCCGGAGCCGGGCCTCTGGTCGATCCGGGTGGAGGGAGAGCCCTGTGTCTCGATCGCCTTCGGGGTCGAGACGCCCGCAGGCTGGCAGGAACGGGTGTCTGCGGAAATGCTGGGCGTGGCCGGTGCTGTGCTCAACGCCATGCCCCACGTCATCGCCGCGCCGCCCGGCGTGGTCGAAACACCAGAATTTGCGCCCTGGCGCGCGGGCTGAGCCCATTGTCATCAAACGCCCAAGAAGTCCCAAGGACCCGGGCCGATCAGAGAGGGAGGAGCGCATGAGCCGCAAACAAGCGGTGTTGCAGGCTGTGATCGATGCCTGGTGTGAACGCCAGGATATCGACGCCGTTCTCGAACACATGACTGACGACATTGTCTGGCATTTCTCTGCCGTGAGCGTGCCGCCCAAGACGGGCAAGGCAGGCGCGCGGGAATTCCTGACCGTCTTCAAGGAAAAGGTCCGCAATCCGGCCTGGCGGATTTTCAGTCTCGCGGAATCCGACACCGCCCTCTTCGTCGAGGGCGCCGAGGGCCGGCCTGTCATCGTGCCCTATATGGGCATTCTCGAATTCCGGGGGGAGAAGATCTGTGGCTGGCGCGACTATTTCGATCGCGGCAGCGCGGATGGCGGCAACCTGCCTGACCACGCCCGCCCCCTGATTGAACGCCCGGTCATCATGGGCCCGAAATTCCTCGAAAGGAGTACAGCATGAGCGATGCCCCAAGCCTGGACACCGCCGCCGTCCAGACCCTGCTGGACAAGCAGGCCATCTATGAAGTCCTGATCCGCTATTGCCGCGGCGCCGACCGCGGCGATGCCGATCTGATCGCGCAGGCCTATCATGAGGATGCGATCGAGGATCACGGCGGCACCTTCCAGGGGCCGGCCAGCGACTATCTCGCCATGCTGCGCAAGATCCTGCCGACCGCCCCGCGCATGACCCACGCCACCACGAATGTCCTCATCGAGGTTGAGGGCGATCTGGCCCGGGCGGAGAGCTATATCATGACCTTCTCGCGCCGCGAGGATGGCGAGGATCCGTTCGACAGCCTGACCATGGCCCGCGTCATCGACCGGTTCGAACGCCGCGACGGCCGCTGGGCCATCGCCCATCGCCGTCTGGCCTGGGAATGGAACCATGAAATGCCGCTCAAGGAGAGCTGGGGCCGGGGTGCCATCGCACCCGATCCGAGCGCACTCACCCGCGGCGCCAAGAAACCCGAAGACCTTCTCTACAGCTGGAACTGGAAGACCTCATGAGCAACAGATTCAAGACCGAAGGCTGCGTGGCCATCGTCACCGGCGCCAATCGCGGGATCGGACTGGGCTTTGTCGAGGAATTGCTCGATCAGGGCGCGGCGCGGATCTATGTCGGCTCTCGCAATCTGGCGGATGCCGAAGCCATCGCCGCGCGTGACCCTGAGCGCCTGAAAGCCGTGCAGCTCGATGTGACCCGACCCGAGCAGATCGAAGCGGCTGCCAAGGCCTGTTCCGACGTGACCCTCGTGGTCAACAATGCCGGCATGTTCCAGATGGAACGGCTCTACAAGACCGACAAGCCGGAGATTGTCCGCCAGGAAATGGAAGTGAATTTCTTTGGCGTCCTGAACATGGTTCGGGCCTTCGGACCGGTCATGGAAGCCAATGGGGGTGGAGCGGTCATCAATGTTCTTTCGGCAGGCGGCATCGTGGCCGTGCCGGACATGGGCGGGTACAGCCCGTCCAAGTTCGCGGCCCGGGCGGCCTCGGACTGTCTGCGCGCCGAACTGGCCCCGCTGGGGATCGGCGTGACGTCCCTGATCGTCGGATCGGTGGATACCCGCATGGCGTCCCACGTCACCTGGATCGAGAAGTCCCAGCCGCGCGACATCGGCAAGGCCGGCTTGTGGGCCGCCGAGCGCGGCATTGCCGAACACGATACCGATCCCCATGCCATCGGCGTGCGCGCCCAGCTCGCCCGGGACCCGGCCGGCCTGGCTGCGGCCATGGCCAAACGCGTGCAGTCCTAGTTCTTCCCTCCGCCAGATGCGGCAAAGGCCGGCCCGGTTATCCGGGCCGGCCTTCTTTTTGTCTGGAATGGACCGGACCCCAAAGGGCCCGGCTCTGGGAGATCAGAATTCCAGGGAGAATTCCGCGCCATAGGTCATCGGGGCGCCGAGACGGGACACTTCATCGCCGAAGAAGGCGATGACATTGGTCCGGTAGATCTCGTCGGTGATATTGCGGCCCCAGACGGAGACGCTCCAGTTCGCATCCACCGGCTCGAAGGCAATCCGCCCGTTGAGCAGACCATAGGCCTCTTCGTACTGGAAATTGTCCGGTGCCCAGAACATCTCGCCCTGGTGCGTGTAATTGGCCCGGATCGAGAGAGCCTCGGGGAATTGTCCCACATCAAGCACGAGCTCGCCGCCGACATTAAACTGGTATTCCGGCGTCCGCTGGAGCTGGTTACCCGAATTGTCCAGACCATTGCTGTCCACAAAGGCGATGTATTCCGTGTCCAGGAAAGTCGCGCCGGCCCACAGGGTCAGCCGGTCGGTGGCCGCGAAGGTCAGCTCGAACTCAGCCCCAAGGATTTCGGCGTCGGCAGCATTGTCCGTGATGTTGCAAAGGCAGCCATCATCGGTCTGGGTGACCTGAAGATCCTGGTAGTCCATCGAGAAGGCCGCGATGTTCAGGCGGGCCCGGCGGGAGAAGAAGTCAATCTTCGCCCCAAGCTCGATATTCTCCACCGTCTCCGGGTCATAGCCTGACTGGGCCGCCGCCGGGTTGGCCGGATCATCCTCGAAGCCTCCCCCTTTGTATCCGCGCGACCAGGTCGCGTAGAAGAAGAGGTCGTCATTGGGCGCATATTCCGCGGTGAGCTGAGGGGTCAACTCTTCCCAGGATTGTCCGTAGCGCGTCGTGAAGGACGAACCTTCCGGGAAAGCCGGGGACAGCGGTGACAGCGGCGTCGTGTCGGTGGGGTTGAACTGGTCGCCCCCCTCCACGGCGGCACCCGTGACGATGCCGGACTTGTCATCGCTGGTGAAGCGCAGACCGCCAACCAGCCGGAAGTTGTCCGTGATCTGCCAACCCACCTGACCGAAAATGGCGTAGGACTGGGTCTCGGCCTTGTTGAACCAGTGGGATTCACCCGACAGCGTCGTCAGGACCGGGAAGGGCACCTCGGCCCAGAAGCGGTCATACTTTTGCACGTGATCGGACTGGAAATAGGCCCCAGCAATCCAGTCGATCGCCGAGTCACCCGGTGCCGACACGAGCCGGAATTCCTGGGTGAACTGACTGATTTCCTCGGTTTCGTTGACCGGGAAGCTGAACAGAAGGGCAGAAATCACACCGAAGCCATTGTCCGGACCGACGCCGGACTGGTCATAGATGTTGAAGGCCTGGCCCTGACGATAGCCGGTCACGCTGGTGAAGGTCGCGACATCGCCCAGATCAATATCCAGATCCAGGGTGGCACCCCACGCTTCGCGACGGAGGGCTTGTGCCGTATCGCTGGTGTCACCGGCATAGCGCGGGTGCTCGGGAAGGCTTTCACGCAGATCCAGCGGGCGGCCAAGGGCCTGACCGATCGCTTCACGCGCTGCACTCCACGGTCCCTGCGTATTCGGATCCGGACCATTGATGGCCACGGAGTGGAAGCCGTTGGACTCATCATCCATGTAGTCCATCACGAAGCGCGCGGAGACGCCGCCTTCCTGGGACTGGTAAAGCAATTGCGCGCGGGCCTGGATCGACTGGATATTGTCCAGGTCCCGGTCGTGCAGGATGTCATGATTGAACCCGTCGCGATTGCGCGACTGGAACGAGAAGCGGCCGGCGACCGTGTCACTGAGCGGTCCGTTGACATGCCCGCGGGTCACGACCTCATTGTAATTGCCGACCGAAACCGACATAGCCCCGCTGGGCTCGAAGGTCGGGCTGGCCGTGATGATGTTGATGGCACCGCCGACGACGTTCCGCCCCAACAGAACGCCTTGCGGACCCCGGATCACTTCAACGCGCTCAATGTCGAACATGTCCGAATTGAACAGGCCGGAGCGGCCGATATAGACCTCGTCGACAAAGATCCCGACGGATTGGTCAGCCGAGGGCGAGTCGAGGCGGGGGTTCGTTATCCCGCGAATGTTGAATTCCTGATCCAGCGGCGACAGAGCCGTGAAGGACAGGGACGTCACGGAGTCGGCCAGGTCCTCGAAACTGAAGATGCGATCATCCTCCAGCGTGTCGCCAGTAATGGCCGAGACCGCGATGGAAGAATCCTGAACACTGGCTTCACGGCGCTGGGCCGTGATCTGGATGACGTCCAGCGTGGGACCATCCCCACTCGCCTGCTCGCCATTGTCCTGCGCGTATGCGCCGCCCGCACAGACCGCGGCGAGCACGACCGCGAGGGCTGTTCCTTGCTTGATGAATTTCACGTTTTCTCTCCCCGAAAAATCCGGGCGCCGTCCGCTTGGTGCGGCTGTTCTGCATCTTGCCCGATGGGAGGACGTTAGACAGGGGAGACTAGGTTCGTCAATGCAAGTTATTATTGCGAACGCGAACAGGACCGACGACAGGCCAACAAGCGATAGCCGTAACTCGCTCATTTAACGTCGTTTTTATTGAAACAGACATTGGAAATACCGCCAGCGTCATATTGGCTTCCGGCTGAAAATTTGTCGAAATATTGGCTTGCCAAGCAAGACCTAGGGCAGCAACGCGCTGACACGCTGCAGGCCTGAACCTTGGCCAGAACAGG
>NZLV01000184.1 GCA_002694345.1 Maricaulis sp. | reverse complement strand
GGGTCTGCTATTGCTCGGTCTTCGGCCGCTGCTGGGAAAGCTCTCCCCTGGGAGGCGCTCGGGCGGAGCGCGTGCAGGAATGCGCGCCCGGTGAAGACGACGTATTTGAACGCCTGGGCGAGGCTGCCCCGGCGCAACCGATGACAGAAACAAGCGAAACGGCCGATGCGCGGCCGGAGGAAACCCAATGAAATTCCCGCTGTCCTGGCTGAAATACCATCTTGAAACGGATGCCACGCTCGACGAACTCGCCGAGGCCATGACCATGGCCGGGCTGGAGATCGAGGATATCGACAATCCGCTCGAGAAATTTGCCGACTTCTCCGTCTGCCACGTGATCGAAGCGGTCCAGCATCCCGATGCCGACAAGCTGCGTGTCTGCCGGGTGGCGACGAAGGATGGCGAGAAGCAGATCGTGTGTGGTGCCCCGAATGCGCGCACCGGCATGTATGCCGTCTATGCCCCGCTGGGGACCTACATCCCGGGCCTCGACTTCGCGCTGGACAAGAAGCCGCGCAAGATCCGCGGCGTGGAAAGCCATGGCATGATGTGTTCCGCCAAGGAGCTGGAACTGGGCGAGGATCATGACGGGATCATCGACTTGCCGGAACCGTTCGAAGTGGGCACGCCGGCTGTTGTGGCGCTGGGCCAGGACGATCCGGTCATCGATTTCGAAGTGACGCCGAACCGGCCGGACTGGCTGGGCGTGCGCGGCATTGCCCGCGACCTCGCCGCCACCGGCATCGGCACGCTGAAGACGCACGACATCGCTGATATTCCCGGCAGCTTCCCCTGTCCGGTCACGGTCGAGCTGGACTGGCCGGAAGCCTGTCCGGTGTTCGCCGGCCGCGTGATCCGGGGCGTCAAGAATGGCGAGAGCCCGGACTGGCTGAAAAAGGCGCTGAAATCGATCGGCCTGCGTCCGATCAACTTCCTCGCCGACATCACCAACATGATCTCCTATGACCGCTGCCGTCCGCTGCACGTCTATGATCTGGCCAAGCTGGACGGTCCGTTGCGGGCGCGCCGGGGTGCCGGCGAAAGCGACAAATTCGAGGCGCTGGACAACAAGGAATACGTGCCGGGCGAAGACCAGTGCGTGATTGCCGACAACAGCCATTGCCTGGGCTTTGGCGGCATCATGGGCGGCACCTATTCCGGCGTATCAGCTGAGACCACGGATGTCTTCATCGAGAGCGCCTGGTTCGACCCGCTGATCACCCGCGCCACCGCTAAGGCGACCGGGATCGACAGTGATGCGAAATACCGGTTTGAGCGCGGCGTCGACCCGGCTTCGGTCAAGGCGGGGATCGAGCAGGCCAGCGAACTGATCCTGAAATTCTGCGGCGGCGAAGCCTCCGAGACCATGGTGTTCGGCGAGATCCCGAACCCGCCGGCGGACATCGAGCTTCCGCTGTCCGAAGTGAAGCGCCTGACCGGTCTGGACCTGCCGCGCGACGAGATCGTGCGCATCCTGGAGACGCTGGGCTTTGCGCCCAAGGGCGAAGGCGATGTCCTCACTGTGGGCGTTCCGTCCTGGCGGATGGATTGTTCCCAGAAGGCCGACCTGGTTGAGGAAGTCGCGCGCATCCACGGTTTCGACAAGCTGGATGCCGTCTCCCTGCCGCGTCCGCCGGTGCGCCGCGAAGCGCCGGCCACGGCGATGCAGCTGCGCGCGCGCTATGCCCGCCGCGCCCTCGCCGGCCGGGGCTATTCGGAAGCGGTGACCTGGTCCTTCTGCGAAAAGAGCCAGGCCGCCCTGTTCGGTGGCCATGGTGACGGCCTGGAGCTGGACAATCCGATCTCGTCGGAGCTGGACGTGATGCGTCCCACGGCGCTGATCCATCTGCTGACGGCCATGCAGGCCAATTCGGATAAGGGGCAGGATGATCCGCGCCTGTTCGAAGTGGGCCCGATCTACCTCACGGACGCGCCGGACGGACAGCGTCTGGTCGCAACGGGCGTGCGCCCGGTCGAGGCCGGTCGCCATTGGGCCGGGACGCGTGTTCCGGACGTCTTCGATGTGAAGGCCGATGCGCTGGCAGCCCTCGCGGCGGCCGGGGCTCCGGTCGACAATCTCCAGGTCGCGGCGGAAGCCCGCGACTGGTGGCATCCGGGCCGGTCCGGCGTTCTGCGTCTGGGACCGAAGAATGTGCTGGCCGAGTTCGGCGAGATTCATCCGGCGATCCTGAAAGCGCTCGACATTGATGGCCGGGTTCTGGCCTTCGAGATCGTGCTCGACAATATCCCGCTGCCCAAAAAGGGCTCCGGCCTGAAAGCCCGCGCCCAGCTGGACCGGGCCGAGCTGACGCCGGTGCGCCGCGACTTTGCTTTCCTGGTCGACAAGTCTGTCGCCGCCGACGCGCTGGTGCGGGCCGCCAAGGGGGCTGACAAGGCGCTGATCGCCGGTGTCACCGTGTTCGACACCTATTACGGCAAAGGCGTTCCGGAAGGCCAGGTCTCGCTCGGTATCGAGGTGACGCTGCAACCCCGCGACAAGACGCTGACCGACGAGGAGATCGACAAGGTCGCCGCGGCGATCGTCTCCAAGGTGGAAAAGGCAACGGGCGGCAGCCTGCGGGGTTAGACCCGTGAGCTGGAACCCGCCTGCGCCGGAGGATCGGCCCCGCTTCGTGATCGAGGCGGTGCTCGCCGATCCGCTGGCGGTGCGGGCTCTGGAAGGGGCAAGGCGTCTGGACCTGCCGGACCATGCCCTGATGGCCGGTGCCCTCTACAAGGCCGTCTGGAATGCCCTGACCGGGCGGCCGCCCGGCTATGGCGTCAGCGATTACGATCTGGCCTATTTTGATGCCTCGGATCTGAGCTGGGAGGCGGAGGACAGGGTGATCCGCCGTGCGCGCCCGGTTTTCGAGGACATGCCGGTGCCGGTCGAAGTGTGCAATCAGGCCCGCGTGCATCTCTGGTTCAACGAGAAATACGGGACCAACCGGCTGCCGCTTCGCAACACCGAAGACGCCCTGCGCCATTTTGCATCCCTGACCCATGCCGTGGCGCTGCGGCTGGACAGGGATGGCAAGCCCGACCTTCTGGCGCCGCTGGGACTGGATGCGGTTTTCTCCCGGACCATCCGGCCTGTGGAGGGCGTGTCCAATCCGGATGGCTGGAACCGGAAATGTGATTCGCAGAAACAGCTCTGGCCGGAGCTCGACTTCGTGCGCGCCTGATTTCCGGGCGAGTTCGCCGGGCAGAATTCGCGTCACACGCGAAATCAAAATATTCTCGCTCAGATTGAACCAGATTCTTCGAAAATCCCGCGTCGCGCGTATGGCGGAGGGCGCAGGCCGTCGTTAGTATGGTTAATTGAACGTGAAGATGGCCGGGGCTTTGGGGCGCCCTGGAAGTGGTGGGATCAGACATGGTGGAACGCGTTACAGCGCTACTGGCTCAGGCGGCAGCGACCATTCTGGTCGTTATCGGCCTGGTCGCTGTGCTCGCTTTCACCCATTCCCAGGCCTATGAGGCGGGCTATTGCGCGACTCAGCCCTGTCCTGAGGGAGAGGCGCGTTCGCCGGCCTGGTGGCCGTTCGGACGCAGTGCCCGCCAGTCCGGACCCGGCGCCACCGACCGGGTCGTCATCCGTCCGGGTGGCGGTTATGGCGATGATGGCCGCTATTACACGAACCCCGCTCCCACGGACTATTATGCGCAGGATGACTTCAACGGCGTCACGCCGCGCGGGTCGATCACCTATCCCGGGTCCGACACCTATGATGACAGCCCGATGGACCGGCCCTCGGGCAGCTCCAGTTTCAGCTTCCCGCTGGCAACGGGCGTGACCACGTCCGGCCAGTCGCGCAGCTATCGCCGTCCCACCTTCTACAGCTACGACCCCGGTGGCCGGATCTGCGCCTCCCAGACCTATGGCATTGCCGAAGCGGACATCGCCCGGTGCTGGCTGAATGTCGGGGATGCCTATCAGGCCGTGGGCCGGATCGAGGATGCCCGCGATGCCTGGGATCAGGCCTTGCTGGTCGGCTCCACGACGGGCGGTTCCCAGGCCTCGCTGACGGCGCATCGCCGCCTGCAGGCCGCCATCCTCGAACGCTCCTGTCCGACGACGCCGGAATCCCTGGCGCGGATCGCCTACGGCTTCTCCCAGACCGAGGATGATGGCGACATCATCGAGCTGGAACAACGCCAGCGGGCCCTGTCGGCTCTGGGCTATTACCCGGCCGAGGTGGATGGCAGCTATGGCCCGGTGACCCGCCGTTCGGTCCGGGATTTCCAGGGGGATATGGGGTTTGACCAGACCGGTGCGCTGACCCCGGCGGAGACGGTCACCCTGATGTGTCATGCCGCCCTGACGGCGCGGGACACGCATGCCCAGAACCTGCTCGGCATCATGTTCGCGACCGGGCTGGGCCTGGAACAGAATATCGATACCGCTCTGGAATGGCTCGAATCCGCCGCGGAACGCGGTCATGGCGGCGCCAATTTCAATCTCGCCCTGATTTACGGCACCGGAACCGTGCAGGGCAGCTACCGCCTGTGCGGCATTGTCGAAAGTCCGGAACGGGCAGAGAGCTATCTGCGCCGGGCTGCCGAGCTGGGACATCCGCGCGCGGTTGCGCTGCGCCAGTATGCCGGGCGTCGCGGAAGTGCAGCGGACCGCTGGTCGCGGATTTCCGACCAGCTCCTGACCGAGGCGGAGCGCAATGGCGACCGCTTCTATCTCGCCTGGCAAAGGCGAGTGGACGAAATGAGACGCGCCAATGGCGCTGAGTTGAACCTGCCCGGCTGCTATCAGGCCGCGCTGGATGGCCAGGCCACTGCCGGTGGCGGCGAGACATCCGGCTCGACAGAGCGGTAATCCAGGAAGGATATGCGTGATGAAAAAACTGGCAATCCTGCTGATGGCGTCCGCGGCCCTGTCCGCGTGTACGCATAGCCAGCCGCAACGGCCTTCGGGCCCGCCCGCAGCCGGTCCGGTCCGGCCCATGCGCCCCCCCATGCAGGACACGGTGCAGCCGGCCATCGACATGTGTGAAGTGGAAACGCTCGCCGAACAGCGCCTGGCCATGCTCGAGGAAGTGCATGGCTATCGCGAGGCCATCGGTGCCACCGCTTCGCCGCGCTCGGACAATGCCAATACCGAAACCCAGGAGCTGATCGCGGCCTTCGAAACCGATCTGGATGCCTCCTACCGGTTCGCGACGGCGTCCTGCCGGACCTATAATCGCTGTCTCCAGGTCAACCGGTTCGACGAGGCCAGCTGTCAGGACACGGCGTCACTCTGGCATGATGGCCAGGACCGGTTCCACGACCTGTCCGAGCGTCTCGCCATGGTCCGCGAGCGGATTGCCAGCGGCTGCGACGATTGCAGCCCGCGCCGGGGACATCCGCCGCATCATGACGCGGGCGAACCGCGCCGCCGTCACACGCATGACAGTGATGATCTGATGGGCTCCGTCTTTTCGACCGGCGGAGACGGCCACTAGCGGGTCTGGCAGGTATCGCCAGACATGTGCCCGTGCTCATGCCCGTGCTCATGCTCGTGATCATGGT
>NZLV01000183.1 GCA_002694345.1 Maricaulis sp. | reverse complement strand
GCCCATATGGGCGGGCTCCTTTATGGCGCACATTGGCAGGCCGAGCTCGCCCGCGCACTGGATGTGTCCCTGCGCAATGTTCAATACATGACCGCCGGGGATCGGACGGTTCATGACGGCATTGCGCGGGATCTGTTGAACCTCCTGCGCGAACAGCACGCCGGGCAGGCCGAGGCCATTGCCCAGCTGGAGGCCAAGCTGGAAGGCTAGAACGGGACTTCAATGTCTTCATCCTCTTCCTCGGCCAGCTCGGCCGACAGGATGGCTTTCAGGTCAAGCCAGGTGCAGCGGCGTTGCCGCCCGTCCAGACGCGAGCGCTCGGAGACCCATAGCCCGCCCGATTTGCCCGCTTGCCAGCGCTCGGCCTGCTGCAAGGCTCCGGCCCAGGCCCCCTCTACGGCCGTCTCGCCTTCAAAGTCTGATCCATCGAAAAGCTGACGCAGCTTCTCGTCCGATGAGGGCACGGACAGCCACCATTTCACGCCCGCATATTTCCGCCGCGCGGTCTCGATCTTGAGGCCAGCCGTGGCCAATTGCTTGTTCGCCTGGGTGAGAATGCCCGCATCAGTCGAGGCGCTGAAAATGTCCTGCGCCTTGTTCTTGTCGGCGATGGCATCCATGAAAGCGGCGAGGAGCTGGCCGACACTCGACTGCGTGCCCGCGCGCCATGCATTGACCGGCGCGCTCAGCATATGGTTCAGGCAGCGTTCCCAATCATCCATCTGGCCTTCAAATTCCACCATGCCTTCCGGCTTGAGCAGGGCGCACAACTCGGCGAGCTCGTCGGCCGAGGGCGGCATGTCGTGCAGCACAATGTCCGATGCCGCCATCATCGCGCCGAACTGGTCGGCCCCGCGCGAGGAATGCCCCACCTGCATCAGGGCGGAATGCCACACAGACAGGGTGTCAAAATAATCGTCCCAGCGGTCAAAGATGCGCCGGATCAGGCGGCGGCCCAGCTCATGCAGGCGGGCCGGGTTCAGGTCTGGCAGGACGGCATCGCGCGGCAGGCGCTCCAGCTGCAGGAAGGCCGTCCGGTTCAAGTCCTCAGGCCGCATGGCCGGGCGGCGAACCGAGGCGAACAGGGTGCAATTGCGGGCGGAAAACTCCACGCCCTTATGATCCGCACCGCCTCGCAGGGTCAGGCCCTCGCTCGACGCATCGCGCACCAATTCAATCACCGCCTTGGCCCGGGAAGAATTGGACCCGGCTTCAAACTGGTCGATCACCACGGCCGGCGCATCCTGTTTGATGTGCTGATACAGGCCCGCCGCCGTGACATTGGTCACATAGAGCGAGCGCGAGCCGAGCAGGGCCTTGAGCACACCCTTGAGCAGGGTGGACTTGCCCGAGCTTGACGACGCGGTGACATAGGCAGACGGTCGCCAGTCCAGCGCCCCGGCCATCGCCGCACACACCACCCAGCCCAGCAAGAGCCGCGCATCTATGTCGCGCCGCCAGTGCCAATGGCCGAACAGGTCCAGCACATCGCGCGCGGGCTTGGCGTCAACTGGCTCGGACCAGGGATAGGGAAGGCGGGCACCGGCCGGGTAAACGGCCCCGCCGTAATCGGTTGTATAATCGCCCGGCCGCAGACGCTCGATGTCGCCTTTCTCATTCTTCCGAAACAGCACATCGCCGCAATGGATGACCAGATAGCCATCATCATCGCGCCACATGCCGCGCCCCCGGATCATGTCGAAATCCCGCCACACGCCTTTCAGGCTGCAGGCATCATATAAGGCATCAGAGGCGGCATTGGCGTCCCAGCCATCCACTTCCCATTCCGCGTCCGGTTTGGGGGCCTTCCACCGGGGCCAGGCCCAATAGAGGTAATTCATGCGGCCAGCGAACAGTTTCTTTATGGTCTCGGCCTTGAGGTCGGGAACCGAGACCACCTGGCCATTCGTGGTCAGGAAGAAATAGCGCAGCGCATCCGTGCCCAGCGGCGTGACCGGGCAGTCGGGCGGCATACCCCATTCATCTTTCAGCGCCTGCCACTGGCCGGGGTTGACGTTTTCCGCACCGATCCGGCGCGGAAAACCCCGATCCGGCTCGACGGGCATACCCCCGCCAAGCTCAACCGCATCCCCGATTGCGGCGCGCAGATTGCTTTCCGATGACGATGGCATCGGCTCTCCTCAGTCCGTGTGCTGACAGGTTGTGTGTCTAGTCGCGCTCGGCGATGAAGGCGCGGGCCTTGGCGACCAGGCCGCCCCGCTCGACCAGATCGGGCAAGCCCTTATCCTCGGCCAAGAGGGCGGCAAGCGCGGCATCACCCCGCTTCGCGAAATCCTCCACCGACTTGATGCCAAGCGCCATCAGGCGCGCCTCGATCTTCTCGCCAATCCCCTTCACCTGGGACAGGGGCGTGCGGCGCGGGTGGCGGATCGGGTCATTGCCTTCCCGCTCCAGGGCGTTTTCACCCCGGCCAGGCCGGGGTTGACGCACCGGCTCGGGGGGCGAGTAATCCACGGTCAGGCGCAGGCCGGACAGGGCTTGCGCCGTCGCGCGAAACACTTCCCAGCCCGCACGGTAGACCGGAACACCCTTCCAGGCGGCCGCATTGAACACCGGGCCACCCACAGCACCCGCATGGCGCGCGAACGCCTCGGCCGGCGGCCAGTTAGCCGCCTCCCCGAATTGCAAAAGGCGCACAACTGCATCGGTTGCCCCAAATCGAGGCAGGGCCACCCCCTCGCCAAGTTCCAGCACGGCCGCATCTGCCGCCTCAACGACAGCCGCCGCCTTCATTTCAATATCCAGCATCAGCTTTCTCCTCTCAGAAGATCATTGGCATCCTTCGCACCGCCATGGGCGCGCGCGAGGGAGACCGGTTTGGAAAAATTGGACAGGCGGCGCAGGGCGGCCGCCAGCTTGGCGGCGGCCGGACCACCGGCCCAGTCATTGTCCGCAAAGACGATGGCGCGCGGAGCCGGGCCGCCATCGGGCGGATAGTCAAAGCTCATCAGCCCATTGAGGGAGCCCACCGCCCAGCAGGCATAATCCGGCCGTGCGATCGCACAGGAAAAAGCGTCTTCAATACCCTCGGTCAGGATCAACACATCTGCGCCAGGCGGCGTCCAAACGCGGATCGCGGCCGAGGTCGAAACGCCCAGCATTTTCTTGGAGGAGGCGAGGCGGGCTTTGCCCATCGTCTCGGCATCCAGATAGGTCCGGTGCAGGCCGGAGACAGATCCGTCCGGCTGACGCATCGCGGCCACCATGGCGGGCAGGGCAAACTTGCCCTCTGGCCCGGCATAAAGGCAATCCGGCAGGAAGCCGACATCGGCGAAGCTGGAATGGAAGGGGTCAGGGTAAAGCGTGTCCAGCCGCACGCCGCGAGCTTTGGTGATATAGTCCCAGGCCAATTGCCCCGGCTCCAGCGGCACCACGCCGCGCCACAGCTTCTGCGCCAGCTTGATCTTGCCCGCCCGCTCGGCCGCTTCGCGCTTTTCCTGATCGGCATTGGCCGCCTGGGCCTCGGCCTTGCGCGTCTCGATCAGGCGCACATCGCCCGACTTGAAGCCATAGCGCGCCAGGCCCCATTCCAGCACATGCGCCCTATCGCGCATCAGGCCGCAATAGATGGGCAGGTCGATAATGTCGCCCTTCTCGTCAGGGCCACCATCCCACTCGCGAAACCCGCCTGCGGCCGGGCCACTCAGCCAGACCTTGAAACTGCCCGGCTTGTCCTTCGCGCGGCGGGGGTTCGGGGCCACCCAATAGGCCCCGTCCCGCTTGCCCAGCGGCAACCATTCGCGCACCAGGGTCAGCACGTCGCGCTGCATCAGGGGCTTGATCGTGTCCAGGCCGATGAAGTCGCGCGACTCGCTCATGACAGCGCCCCCGCTCCGCCGAGCTCGGCCTGAAAGTTTTCCTCCAGCCGCGTCACCAGGGCGTCAAAGTCCAGATCGTCGCGGGCATCTTCCATGCGCCGCATGATGTCGGACACGCCCCGCTTGCCGCGATAGGGGTGGCCGGTGATTTCAGACAGGGCCTTCATGGGCACTTGGCCGGATGTGTGCGCGATGTAATAGGCCAGCCGCCGCGCCAGCGCCTCGGCATTGGGCGGGCGGCGATGACCGGCCGGCTGCAACACAATCTCCGTGGGGACCATGAAATGCGGGGCCGTCACCCGCGCGGCCGCCTCCAGCACGAGACGCAGCCGGGCCAGATGGGCCTGACGCTTGCGGGATCGCCGCCGCCGGAGGAAGACGCGCCGGGTCATCAGTCCAACGGCTCCATGATCACATCCGGCAGGCGCTCGGCATTGAAGGGCAGAAGGTCCACCCATTGCCCCGTGTCCACGCGCAGGCCTTCCAGCCCGGCTTCACCGGGAAACCGGATATCGCGGATACCCTCGGCCACATTGCGCGGCAGGCGCGCGCCATGCTCGCCCAGGGCGAGGCGCACAGTGCGGCGTGGCGCACCTTCCGGCAGCGGGCCCAGGGGCAGCACATCAGCGGCATAGCTCACAGCGGCAGCTCCTCATTCATCAGGGCTTCGCGCCGGTCGTTGATTTCATGGCGGGTGACATTCACGGCCCGCAGGGCCAGCTTCACCGCCGCTGAAAGGATTTCCGCCATGCGGTCGCGGCCGGGCAAATCGTCACTGGGTCCACGCAGGACCGTGTGCGCCATGGCTTCCAGCGCGTCGAAGGCAGGCAATTGCCAGGCCTCGGCCGCCGCCCGCACCGCCTCGCGGTCATAGTCATCCAGTGCCCGGCGCAGGGCATCCAGGGCGGGCGCATGGCCAGGCCGCAGCGTCACCAGATCGGCGCGCACTACCAGCGGCATGACGGGGTGATCCTCGCGGGCGCTCATGAGACCAGCTCATAAGTCTGCTCGAAAATTTCGGGCTTGCAGGGATAGAACTCACCGGCCACGCCCTTGATGATCCAGTCACCCATGTCGGCTGCCATGTTCCCCTCAAGGGTCGGAACGAGAACTTGCCGCAGCTCTGCCTGCCCAGGAGCCCGCCGCAAGCGCGGCTTTGCCCCCCCGCAAATCATCCAATTCATGACGGTGTTTCGCGAGGCCTCGGTCAGGCGCATCGCCTCAACCTCGACCGGCTTTTTCCTGTATCGCGCCATCACCCCTCCTCCAGCCGCGTGGCGAGGTTGGACAGGGCATCGGTCTGGCGCTTGTGGACCTGGGCCAGCACGGACCCATTGCCTCGCTCGCCCCGCTCGTGGAGCATCATGCAGAAATTCGCCACATCGACCGGATCGCCCTTGACCAGATGACGCAGCAGCATCTTGGCCAGTTTCTGGGTCGTGCACACGGCCGGATCATCCCAGCCGCCACGCCCCAACACCTCGCGGGCCACGGCCAGCTTGGCCTTCATGGCCGACGCAAACCGGCCCACGGCCAGATCATCGGAATGAACCGGATCGCCGGGCAAAACCAACTCCACAGGCTGGCCCGATATCGAGACATCTTGCTCAGTCGCCGCCGCGATCACCGCCGCTGCCAGCGCCTCGATGACCTGCACGGTCAGCGCGCCCTCGGTCCCGTTCAGGACCAGCTGGGCCAGGTGCACGGCGTCCTGCTTGTACTCGGTGACGCCTTTGACCTGCTGGCCATCGAGCCGCACCACGGCCAGATGACCCGCCGGCAGGCGGACCAGTTCATGCTCGCCGCCGTCGCGCTTCCAGCGATGCAGGGCGATGGCGTCTTGGAGGGAAGGAAAGGCCATCAGCGCACCTCCTCGCTTTGATTGAAGGGATCGGAGCGCTGCGGCCCCGTTTGATTGAAGGCCAGCAGAAGGGCGAGGACGCCCACAAAGATCAGGCCGTAACCCGTCAGGCGAGAGACCACCTTCATTGCGTGCCCCCCTGCGCCGGAATATTTTTATCCGGAACGGCGGTCACAATTTTGCCGCGCGCCACTACAAAGGTTGAGTTTGATTGGGCAAGGAAGTCATCCGGGAACGAATACCCTTGGTTTTTGAGGGCCTTCGCCACACGCGGAGCCATGTATTGAGGGAAGTACCCATTGAGCCGGCTACGCCATGCGTAAACGGCCTTCGTGTCGCGCTGGAGCAGGGACGCGAAATTGCCGATGCCGCCGACGAGAGCCACGCAGCGCTCAATCGGGGTTCGGGCGTCTTCAAGCCTGTCAGGGAGAGGGAAATAGGGCCTGCGATCCGGGGGGGCGCAGGCCGGTGTAAAGGTGTTAGGCATGGCTTCCGACTTCGTTTGTGTTCGACATATTCGAGAATTGCGCATATTAAGCGCATATGATTTGCGAAGTTCGTCAATATCCCACTTTCGACAAATCCGGCTTTTATGCGGGCATGAATGCGGATTTGGTGGAAAAAGAGGGGCGCGGCTACAAGGCGCGCATGCGTGTGGCGGGCGTGAGTCAGGCCGACGCGCAGGCGGCCCTTGGTTGGTCGCAGACCAAAGTCAGCCGCTTTGTGAACGGCGAGCGCAAGCGTGTCGGAATGGAGGAGCGCCTAACCTTCGAGCGTTGGCTCGAACAGGTCGAGCGCAAG
>NZLV01000182.1 GCA_002694345.1 Maricaulis sp. | reverse complement strand
CGGTCTGGGCCATTTCGCGCAGGGCGGTCAGCGCCAGGGCGCGGGCGGCGAGCTGTCGGTCGGCCGTGCCGCTGTCAGGGCGGTTGGCGGCGGACTGGGCGGCCGACGCGGCGTCGGAAGCGCTCGACCGGGCGGTTTCAGCAAGGGTCCGGGTCTCGGCCAGAGCGGTGGAGAGCCGGGCGACTTCTTCCTGCAAGGCGGCGATCTGCGGGGTCGGGTCCTCGTAAGCAGTGGTGCCGGTATCCCCGGCGGCTTCAAGCTCGGCGATGCGCTGGGTGAGGTTCTGCAGGATCTGCGGGTCGACACCGGATTGCGAGGCGGTCTGGGCCGTGTCCAGTGCCTGGCTGGCGAGGTCACGGGTATCATCGGCGCCGGTCTCGAGTTCAGACAGGCGGGTCTCGATGGCGCTCAGATCAACCGGCTGGGCTGGGGAAGTCGGTGCGGCCTCCAGCGCAGAGAGGCGCGCTTCGATGGCGGTCAGGTCCACCGGTTCACTACCGGCTGCGGCGGGACGGTTTTCCAGAGTCTGTAGGCGGGTGATCAGGCTGTCGATCGAGGCGCGAGCGGTCTCGTCGATCGGTGCGGCCGGGGCAGCGTTCTCCAGCGCGGTCAGGCGTGCCGACAATGCGTCGAGATCGCCGGACAGGGCGGCGCGTTCATCGGCGCCGCTATCGACCGGTGTTGCCGTATCGCCCAGCCAGGCATGGCCCGCATAGCCCAGGGCACCGCCGGCGGTGGTAGAAAGCAGGAAAACCAGGAAGAGCGAGGTCCAGCCAGGTCCGCGGCGCGCCGGTTTCGGCGCAGGCGCGCTGTCGCTTGCGGGCTCGAACTCGGCATCGACGGGTTCGGGGTCGAGAGTGTCGTTCGGGTCAGCCATCTTGGCCCATGATTCGCGCGGATTTCGTCCAGCTTAGGACGCGTTGGACGCCTGCGCCAGTTCCGAACTTTCATCCAGCAGTGCCAGCATCGCCTCTTCCGTCGGGGCGGCCGCCGGGATCAGGGCGCCAAAGCCTGCGCCCTTCAGGGGCTCCAGGCATTTTTCGGAGATTCCGTACACCGAAACCGAGCCCAGCCAGTGGTGCAGGCCGAATTTCCGCAGCAGATCGAGGAAGGTCTTGGCGCTGCGCGGGGAGTGGATCAGGACCGAGACGGGCGCCCCGGACACGATCGCGGCAATGGCTTCTTCGTTCAGCGTGTCGACCGGGACCGCGCCATAGCCGATGGCATCGCGGACGCGAAACCCGTCCGGGCGGAGGGCGCCGGCCAGATCGCCGGCAACATGGATGCCCCGGATGTGAAGCAATTCACCCTTTTCGGGGCGCGTCTTGCGCCTGATCAGTTCGGCCAGGTCCTGGCTGTTGCCGGAGGCGGACCAGACCTTCTTGAAACCGATCTGGCGGGCGGTGTCAGCGGTGTTGTCGCCGACGGTGAAGACGGCGATGTCGCGTTCGTCACGACGCGGACCCCAGGCCCGCACACCGTTGGCGCTGGTGAAGATCAGGGCCTGGACATCGGTCAGATCGGCATCGATCCGGGCCCGAAAATTGATGTCCAGAACGGGCGAAATAATGGGGTCGATCCCCATTTTCCGCAGCCCTGCTGCGGTTCGCTCGGCTCCTGGCCAGCCCCGGGTCACCAATACCGTCATGCCACTCCCAAAACCTGTTCCAGCCGGTCGCCGGCCTCGTCCCTGATCGCCTGACCCAGATCGTGACCGGCCTTGGCGGCCTGGTCGATCGAACAGGTCTGCAGATCGATCCCGATGGATTTCTGCCAGCGCGTTGTCCCGTCAGGTGTGAGGACTTCGCCCGTCAAATCCATTGATTCATTATTAAGATGGGCCGCAATCGGCGTCCGGCAAGAGCCGTCGAGCGCTTTCAGGAAGGCGCGTTCTGCCGTGATGGCCAGGCGGGTCGGAACATGCTCCAGCGCGGTCAACCGGGTGCGCGCTTCGCTGTCATCCAGGCGCGCCGCCACACCGATCGCGCCTTGGGCCACGGCCGGCAGCATGTCGGTGACGGGCAGCGGATCCCGTTCGCCTTCAGGCCGTTCCAGGCGTTTCAGTCCGGCGCGGGCCAGGAAGGTGGCATAGACCTCCCCGCTTTCCAGCTTGCCCAATCGCGTGGCGACATTGCCGCGCAGGGGCACGACGGTGATGTCGGGGCGAACATGCAGAAGCTGGGCCTGGCGGCGCAGGCTGGCCGTGCCGACGACTACGCCCTCGGGCAGGTCTGCCAGGCGTGTCTCGCCGCCTCTGGCAAGCAGCATGTCGCGCGGATCCTCGCGCTCCAGGATGGCGCCCAGCATCAGCCCGGCCGGCAGTTCGGTTGGCACGTCTTTCATGGAGTGGACGGCATAAACGGCCTCGCCGGACAGCTGCGCCTCGTCGATCTCCTTGGTGAAGAGGCCCTTGCCCCCGGCTTCCAGCAGGGTGCGGTCCTGGATGCGGTCACCGGTGGAAACCAGGCCGAGAATGGGAAAGGCGGCGTCGGCTGCTTCCCCCTCCAGGCCACAGGCGCGGGCCAGCCGGGCCTGAACATCTCGGGCCTGCCAGAGGGCGAGGGGAGAGCGGCGCGTGGCGATCGGCTGGGGTGAGGACGGCGGCTTCACGTTGCAGGATCCTGGTCGAAGGGCTATCGGTCTGACATGGACTTAGCGCCCCCTTCCTCTTCGATGCAAGCCGACGAACTCACCGTGCTGGGATTGGAATCCAGCTGTGATGAGAGCGCGGCGGCCATTCTGCGGCGTCATGCCGATGGCCGGATTGAGGTCCTGGCCGATCTCGTGCTGGGCCAGACCGAAGCCCATGCGCCGTTTGGTGGCGTCGTGCCGGAGATTGCGGCCCGCGCTCATGCCGAGGCAATGGATGGTCTGGCCGCCGCCGCGCTAAAGGAAGCCGGTCTGTCCTTGGCACAGATTGACGGCATCGCCGCCACCTCGGGGCCGGGGCTGATCGGGGGCGTGATGGCCGCCCTGATGACGGCGAAGGGGCTGGCACTGGGCTCGGGCAAGCCGCTGATCGCGGTCAATCATCTGGAAGGGCATGCCCTGTCGCCGCGGCTCAGCGAGCGACTGGACTTTCCCTATCTCCTGCTCCTCGTGTCCGGTGGCCATACCCAGCTGCTAGTGGCTGAGGGCGTCGGCCGCTACCGGCGCCTGGGGTCCACGCTGGACGATGCGGCCGGTGAAGCCTTCGACAAGACGGCCAAGGTGCTGGGTCTGGGCTTTCCGGGCGGGCCGGCGCTGGAAAAATGCGCGCAGGATGGCGATGCCACCCGGTTTGACCTGCCGGTGCCGCTGAAGGGCAAGCCGGGCTGCGACTTTTCCTTTGCCGGTCTCAAGACGGCGGCGCGCCAGATTTGGGACGGGCTGGAAGAGAAGGCCGATCAGGACCGGGCCGACCTGTCCGCATCGGTGCAGGCTGCCATCGCGCGGGCCCTTGCCAGCCGGACCAAGCGGGCCATGGACCAGTTTGCGCAAGACTATCCTGATGTCGCCCTGCCGCGGCCCCTCGTAGTGGCCGGCGGCGTCGCGGCCAACAAGACCGTTCGGAGCGCGCTCGACGTGGCGGCAGGGGCGGCCGGCTTCCCCCTGATCGCCCCGCCGATGAAATGGTGCACCGACAATGCGGCCATGATCGCCCTGGCAGGCCTGGAAAAACTGCTGCGCGGCCAGACGGATGAGCTGGATGCCCCGGCACGGGCGCGCTGGCCTTTGGACGCGGTTTCGGCCAAGCTCGATCCGGCAATCGGATCCGGACGGAAAGGACCCAAGGCGTGACCGACTACCAGCATATTGGCGTCATCGGCGCCGGCGCCTGGGGCACGGCCCTGGCTCAGACTGCGGCCTTGGCTGGCCGCGATGTCAGTCTCTGGTCGTTCGAGCAGGACGTGGCCGATGCGATCAACTCGAAGCACGAAAACACGGTCTATCTGCCGGATGTCGCCCTGTCGGAAGCTGTCGAGGCCGTGACCGCGATCTCCGATCTGGATGCCTGTGATGCGATCCTGGCTGTGGCGCCGGCCCAGCATCTGCGCCGCGTGCTGGAGGGGTTTCTGCCCTATGCCCGGCCCGGCGTGCCGGTCGTCCTGTGCGCCAAGGGGATCGAGCAATCCTCTTTGAGCCTGATGACGGATGTGCTGCACGAGACCATTCCGCGGGCCCTGCCGGCGGTCCTGTCCGGTCCGAGTTTTGCCATTGATACCGCCAAGGGCCTGCCGACCGCGGTGACCCTGGCCTGCACGGATGAAGCGGCCGGCAATGCCCTGATCGAAGCGCTCGGCACGAGCCGGTTCCGGCCCTATCTCGCCACCGATCTGGTCGGTGCGGAAATCGGCGGTGCGGTGAAGAATGTTCTCGCCATCGCCTGCGGGATTTCCGAAGGCCGCGAATTGGGCAAGTCGGCCCATGCCGCGCTGATCTCGCGCGGGTTTGCCGAGATGACCCGTCTCGCACTGGCTCTGGGTGGCAAGCGGGAGACGCTGGCAGGCCTGTGCGGTCTGGGTGATCTGGTCCTGACCTGTTCCTCCCCGCAATCGCGCAACATGTCCTGTGGATTGGCACTGGGACGCGGGGTGAGCCTGCAGGATATCCTCGCCAGCCGCAAAGCGGTGACCGAGGGCGTGGCGAGTGCGCCGGCCGTGGTCGCTCTGGCCAATCGCCACGGTGTGGACATGCCGATCTGCCAGGCGGTGGATGACATTCTGGCTGGCCGGATCAGCGTGGAAGCGGCAATCGAAGCCCTGCTCGCCCGCCCCTTTACCCTCGAGACCCTGTAATGCTGTTTCTGGTTCATGCCCGTGACAAGGCCGGTGCGCTGGACGTGCGCCTGGCCAACCGAGAGGCCCATGTGGCCTGGCTCACATCCGCCGGATCGTCCGTGAAGGCGGCCGGTCCCTGGCTCAATGAGGCCGGGGACATGGCGGGATCGCTGCTCGTGGTGGAGGCCGAGGACCGGGCGGAACTGGGTGCCTGGCTGGACACGGATCCCTACAAGCAGGCCGGCTTGTTCGAGGCGGTCGAGATTGCCCCCTGGCGCTGGTTGATCAATCCGCCGGCCGGCCTCGTCTCGTGAGACCGAAACCGCCCAGCGGAACGCTTCTGGCGCGTCTGGAAGATTTGCCGGACCCCGGCGCTCGCGCTTCTGCCTGGGAAGGTGGCGCCGTCCTGTTGGTGCGCCGCGGGGAGAGTGTGACCGGGTGGAGCAATATGTGTCCGCATGCCGGTCTGCCTCTGGCTCTGCCGGACGGGCGCGGGCTTCTGCACAAGGGCGAAGCGCTGGTTTGCCCGGTTCACGGTGCCAGTTTCGAGCTTGACGAGGGGCGTTGCACGGGCGGTCCGGCTGCCGGTGACCGGCTGACAGCCATCGCTGTGATCGTCGAAAACGGCGAGATCCGCGCCGCCTAGTCGTCCTGGGTCGGCGGGTTGGCGTCGATCTCGGACTGGACCCGGGCCGCAGCCTCGGCCAGCGGTTGTCCCATGGCCTCGTCCCGCACGACCGCGCAGAAAGTGCCGTCGCGGGAGCGGTGATAGATCACTTCATCGGTGGAGTAGTCGTGAGCAGCCCCGGCAGCGCGGAAGAAGTCGGCCGCTGCGGCATCGATCACCTGACGCTGGGGCTCAGCCAGGGCGATGATCGCGAATTCATAGTCCGCCGGTGCACCGTCCAGATTGTGGGATACCCGGATGATGCCGGACGGGCCGCGCTCGATCAGCGTCTGGCCCGGTTCGAGCGCGTGTGACGGCGCGTCCGCGAAACAGGCTTCGGAGGTGGCCAGATTGCCTTCATCGAAGACGGAGGCGGTCTCAGCCTCTTGCGAACCGGACGTGTCGTCCTGGGGTGCAGAACAGGCGGCGAGCAGGGCCACGCCCGACAGGAACAGCCAGTTTTTCATTTCGATCTCCCCCGAAGCCTGAAGACATGACGGGCGTATACCTAGCCCGAATTGCCCGGTGAAATGAATGTTTTGTGTCGCAGCTCTGTTTATTCGGCGGCCAAGGCGCTCGGCTTTGTGCCGAAGAAGCCGGTGAGTTCGCTGATCAGGGCGCGCTTGGCGGTGTCGACCAGGCGTTGGCCCTTTTCCGGCGTGGCCTGGGATGGGTCAGACCCGATCCGCCCATCCGGGAAAGTGCGGCGATAATCGGCGGCATCGGTGAAGCTGCCCACCGGCGCGATCTTGGGCGACATTTCCACTGACTTGATGGCGCCGGGATAGGCGTAATAGGTGACGGACACTTCCGAGGCCGTGGCGTGCATGCCTTCGCCCACCGGGAAGAGCTCGCGACTGAGATCCATCACGCCGGGCAATTCCCACCAATTGCGCTGTTTCAGCTGCACCGGGCAGGCGGCCGCATCCAGCGAATAACTGGCGTAATATTCGGCAAAGGCGGCACCGATCGTGGCGATATTGCCGCCATGCCCGTTGAGGAAATAGATCCGGTCAAAGCCGTGACGGGTCAGGCTCTCGATCCAGTCATTGAGGGCGGCAATCATGGTGGAAGGCCGCAGCGTCATCGAACCGGCAAAGCCGAGATGGTGCTGGGCGATGCCGACATTGAAGGTCGGTCCGACGAGAAATCCGCTCTCATCACCCGCTTCCGTGGCAATGATTTCCGGACACAATGCATCGGTGCCGATCAGGCCGTTGGGGCCGTGCTGCTCGGTCGAGCCGATAGGGATGATGATCCCCTTGCATTGCTTGAGATAGGCGTCGACTTCCGGCCAGGCTGCATGGTGCAGGAGCATGGCGATCTCCCCGTCTGGATTATGTCAGGGAGGTAAACCCCGCCCGGGGCCGGAAGCAAGGGTCAGTCGCGGCGGCTCTCGCGGCGATACAGATAGGCGGCTGCGGCAGAGAGAAGAGCGGCAAAGGCCAGAATGAAGTGCATGATACCCCCGGCGGCCCGTCATTAGTGGGCCTTATCACCCCACACTGGCAGGAAACTCCTTCGTAACCGTAAATCTCTCTGTGCGGTCGACCGGTGTGTCACGCCTTGTTGATTTGGGCGCGAGCAGCGGGCGGGCGCATGCTGGCAGACTCCGGAAGAACAGGTTCCGGTCCAATTATGGAGGGGAAGATGAAACAGTTTGTGGCGGCGATGGCGGCTCTGGTTCTGGCCACGCCGATGGCGATGGCCATGACGATCCAGGATGACGGAGCCATGGCAATTGAGGCCGCGCTGGCGGATGCCTCGCGTCCGGAAGCCGAAGTGCAGCAGGATGCGGGTCGTCATCCGGGAGCCGTGCTGGAGTTCGCGGGTCTGGAGCCGGGCTGGCAAGTGGCGGACCTGACCGCCGGATCCGGTTACTATTCACGCATCCTGTCCACCGCCGTGGGCGCGGACGGACATGTCTACGCACACAATCCGTCCTGGGTTGCCGAGAGCTATCCGGAGCCCAATGAAGCGCTGGCGGCGCTGGTGGCGACGCGTGAAAACATGACGCATGTCGTGGCGCCGACCGAGGGATTTTCTGACGGGATCGATGTGCCGCTGGATGCGGTCTTCATGGTGCTTTTCTATCATGACACGCTGCATGACGGCACCGACCGGGCCGCCATGAACCAGGCCGTCTACGACGCCCTGCGTCCGGGCGGTGTCTATATCGTGATCGACCATCATGCGCTGGATGGTGCGGGTGAAGAGGTGGGCAATACGCTTCACCGGATGGAGGCCAGCCTGGCCGAGCGCGAAGTGATGGCCGCGGGATTCGTCCTGGACGGTCAGAGCGATGTGCTCGCCAATCCGGACGATCCCCGCGACATCTCGGTCTTCGATCCGGCGATCCGCCGTCAGACGGACCGCTTCGTGTACCGGTTCCGTAAACCGGACATGTAGGCCTCAGGCCGCGTTCAGCGCCTGTTTGAACCGGGCCAGCTCGGCGTCCAGCCCCTGGGCTGCGACGTTGAGCTCGCCGGAGGCGCGGGTCGCTTCGGCGGCCGCGTCATTGGTCCGGTTGGCCGCATCGGCGACGTCGTCCATACCGCTGGTGACACCCGCCGTTGCGGCGGAGGCCGTTTCGGCCAGACGGGCAATTTCCTGCGTGGCGGCGTTCTGCTGGGCGAAGGCCGACTGGGCGCTCTCCGTGGAGACCCGCAGTTCGGACACGATCTCCGTGATCCGGCCCAGTGCGCCGGCTGCGCCACCGGACGCTCCGCGCATGGTCTCGATCTTGGTCGCGATCTCTTGCGAGGCGTTGGCGGTCTGTTCGGCCAGAGCCTTCACTTCCGAGGCGACCACAGCGAAACCCTTGCCGGCTTCACCGGCGCGGGCCGCTTCGATCGTTGCGTTGAGGGCCAGAAGGTTGGTCTGCTCGGCCACGTCGGCGACCAGCTTCATGATCGCTTCGATTTCCTTGGCGGCATTTTCCAGAGCGTCGACGGAGCGCCCGGCGCCTTCCGCTTCGGCAGCGGCGCGATCGGAGACGTCGGCCGAGCTGTCGAGGATGCGGGCGACTTCGGCGATCGAGGCCGACAATTCCTGGGCAGCCGCAGCGACCGACTGGACATCGTTCTGGGTGTGGCGGACCTGCTCACTGGCCGTCTGCGCGCTGGAGCGCGTGGTCTGCGCATCGTGGGAGAGTTGTCCGGCGAGGCTGTCGACCTGCGAAGAGGCACCGGAGATTCCCAGGGCGATCTGGGCCAGGGCGGTCTCGAAAGCGGCGGCCAGGTCCAGCGTCGACTTGCGCTGATCTTCGGCGCGCTTGCGGGCGTCTTCGGCGGCCTTGGAGCTTTCAACAGCGGATTGCGAGGCAATCCGGGCTTCTTCGGCGCCCTTGTCGGCATCTTTCAGGGCCTTGGCAGAGTGATAGGCCATCCAGCACAGGGCAGCGGCCTGGCCAACCACGATCACGGCGTGGAAGACCACGCGGCCGAAGCTGGCGCCGTCGGGGAAGACGGCCCAGGGCAGAAGAAAGTTGAGAGAAAGGTGGTGAACAGCGGTGACGGCGGACGCGGTCAGGACGACGCGCCAGTCCAGCATGATGGCGCCGATCGACAGGGCGGCGAAGAACATCATGTGCATGTCCAGCTGCCAGCCTGATCCGCTCATTGCGTAGACGAAGAGGGCGGGGAAGGCGACGAGCGCGGCGCCGGTCGTCGAGCGGGAGACGACGGTGTTGGGTTGCATCTTCCACTGGGCGAAGGTGAGGCCGGCGACGGCAAAGCCGATGACCGCCACGCCGACTATTCGGTCCATGCTCACGACGGCTGTGGTGATGAGGACGGCGACTGTGAGGACGCCGACAACAATCATGGCCACGCCCTGGGCGCGGCTGCGGAAGGCTTCAAGACTCGTCATGGCTCAGATTTCCATCAGAAGGACGGGAAACGGACGACGCCGTGTCCCGCTGGAGGCAACCGCCGAGCGCGCCGGGCGGCAGGAAAAGCCAGGCTCCGGCCTGGCGGAGACGGGCCAGCGTGTCGTCGCTGTCCTGTCGCGTGATGAGGATATTGTCCCAGGCGCCGAAACGGACGATGCCGACATCGGCACGGGCGGCAGCCCGCATGACATCGGCGCCATCCCATCCCGGCGGGAAGATGACCGCGACCTCCGGTCCGCGCACGGGTTCGGTCGCTGCAAGCAGCGGCGTCGCCACGGTCAGCGCGGCGATCAGTGCGACAGGAAGAAAGCGGATCGTCTTGATCATCAAACCTTGCCCGGTTCAGGAATGATCAAATTGAACCCACAATGTTAATGAGGGCTTATTTGGTGGTGAAAAGCACCCATAAGTTATGAAATATTACCTCTGAATTCGAGGTGGTATCGCGCCGCATTGATCGGTGAAGGTCGCTCTATTCACCTGTAGGGCGAAGCCCGGCACTTGCAACGGGCAGTTTTATTTCTTCAAACCGCTCTTCAATACAATCCTGCATTGTCTTGAAGCAGTCTTGTGAGAACCAGTCGTTTTCTGAAAAGCAGGCTTGGCGGGCCTCTTCTGACGGCCAGAGCGCATAGGACCAGTACACGCCCTCTGCATCCTGGTGGAGATTGGCCCCATGGGAGCCGCAGGCCTCATGGATGCAGCGTGTGCCTTCGGTCCAGGCGTCGCGAAACTCGGCATCCCGGCCGGGTTTCAGGCGCCAGCGATAGAGGACGGCTGAGGTCATGTCTCCGCCTAACCCAATGCTGTCCGGCTGCCAAGCCTCTCACGGATCGAAGCCGTATGTGCCCAGAGAGACAGTGCTGGCCACGGCTGGATTGTGATCGGACGGCTGGGCTGCGAAATGGATGCCGCGCTGATTGTCTTCGGACTCCAGATAGATTTGTAGCCGTTC
Source organism: Maricaulis sp. (assembly GCA_002694345.1). Lineage (GTDB taxonomy): Bacteria > Pseudomonadota > Alphaproteobacteria > Caulobacterales > Maricaulaceae > Maricaulis. Next base: position 9,341 of record NZLV01000182.1, on the reverse strand, counting down.
GCCATCGAGGCGCCAGGCGATGGGATGGAAGGGGCCGAACGCGGCGGTGATGCGAATATGGCCGCGGGCAAAGCCGGAGAAATCTTCCAAGTCGGCCTCGTCAGCTGTTGTGGGGTCAAGCCCATGCAACCGCATCAAGGCGTCGCGGGCCTGTTGTTCGCTGCCGGAGAGGATGGCGTTCAGGGTCGCGGTCAATCCCTCCCGCAGGTCGTGATCGGGCATATCGTCAAAGCCGCGGATGGCGGTCCAGCCATCGGAGGCTGTCGGCCGGTAGCGGTCGCGCCGTTCGGCGAGGCTCGGCAGGAAGGCGCTGCCAGCGCGGGTAACAGTATCGGGGATCACGCGCGGATTGCCGGCGATGGCATTGTTCAGGCTGATGATCGTGAACTCCGGGTCACGTGATACCAGCCAGGCATGTGTGAAGCCCGGCACATGTCCGGTCGCCATCATGTAAGCCGGATCCCGGGCGTCCGGTCGGCCGAACTGGGTGAAGAACTCGTCCTGCGCTGCGGGGCTGAGGAAGTCCTCTTCCTGCAGGGCTGCACTCAAGCGTTCCATATCCCGCAAAGAGGCGTGCAGGCCGCCGGAACTATAACGCTGGGAAATGGGATGACCGGACACCTGAACCGGTGGATCGCCTTCCCAGCCGTGCAGATGTCCGTCCTCGCCGAGGTCGTCGCGGCCGAACCCCGTTTCGGTGAGGCCCACTGGCTGGCTGACCAGCGTATGGATGGCCTCAGCATAGGTCTGGCCGGTGACGGCTTCGATGACCGCGCCCAGATGCAGATAACCCAGATTGGAATAGGCTGTGCGGCTGCCCGGGGGGAAACGAGGGCCGCTTTCAGTTTGTGCATCCATGAAGGCAAGCGCAGACCCCCGGGCATCGAACCGGACACCCTCACCCTCATTTCCCAGCTCATGAGGCAGGCCCGAAGAGAAGTTCAGCAGGTGCCGGATGGTGACGGTTTCAGGCCATTCGGCCCGGAGGTTGGGGCGAAGGCTGGCGAGGGACTGATCCAGTGACAGCTCACCCTGATCGGCCAGACGCAAGATGGCGATCTGGGTCAAGACCTTGGTGAGGGAGGCTATCCGGAACCGGCTTTCCGGCGTGATGGACGAGCGCAGAAGCCGGGTGGGTTCTGCGTCAGCAACGCGGATGCTGTGGGCACCGGCGATTTCCCCAGCCTGCTCGGCTTGGGTCAGTTCGGCGATGGCCCGGTCTTCACCGGACTGGCAGGCGGTCAGAGCCAGGATTCCTGCCAATGCCAGACATGCCCATTTCATCGCGTCGCCCTCCTGCCGCTGATGATACGGTGGAGGGTGGCGGGCTACCCTGCTCCTAACGGGAGATGGCGCTTTGGTAAGGTTGTCGCGTCAGGAGGCGGAGGGCGCCTCGCCGTCCAGGCGCTGCTTGCGCAGCACGCTGGCGCGGACTTTCTCGCTTTCCGAGCGCAGCTGGCCGCAGGCGGCGAAGATGTCGCGGCCGCGTGGGGTGCGGATCGGGGAGGCATAGCCGGCCCGGTTCACCACATCGGCAAAGGCCTCGATCTGATCCCAGTCGGAGCATTCATAGGGGCTGTTCGGCCACGGGTTGAACGGGATGAGATTGATCTTGGCGGGCACGCCCTTGAGCAGTTTCACCAGGGCGCGGGCCTCGGCGAGACTGTCATTCACGCCTTTCAGCATGACGTATTCAAAGGTGACGCGCTTGGAATTGCCCAGTCCCGGATAGGCGCGGATCGCGTCCATCAGCTCGGCCAGCGGGTATTTCTTGTTCAGCGGCACCAGCTCATTGCGCAGATCATCATTGGTGGCGTGCAGGGAGATGGCCAGCATGGTGCCGGTGCGCTCGCCCAGTTCCTGGATCTTCGGTACGACGCCGGAGGTCGAGACCGTGGTGCGGCGGCGGCCGATCGCCATGCCGTCGCCATCGGAAATGATGTCGATCGCGTCGGAGACATGGTCGAGATTGTAGAGCGGCTCGCCCATGCCCATGAAGACGATATTGGTGATCTTCCGGTTCTCGTTCGAGGTCGGCCATTCCTCCAGATCATCGCGCGCGATCATCACCTGGGCGGCGATCTCGGCGGCGGTCAGATTGCGGACCAGGGCCTGGGTGCCGGTATGGCAGAAGGTGCAGTTCAGCGTGCAGCCGACCTGGCTGGACACGCACAGCGCGCCGGAGCGGGCCACGTCGGGAATGAAGACGGTCTCGCATTCCACGCCCGGGGCCAGCTGGATCAGGTATTTGCGCGTGCCGTCGACGGAGACCAGGCGTTCCACGATCTTGGGACGGTCCAGCACGAACTCGCGGGCCAGCACGGCGCGGAGGTCCTTGGACACATTGGTCATCTCGTCAAAGGAGGTGACGCCATAGTGATAAATCCAGCGCCACAGCTGGTCGGCGCGCATCTTGGCCTTCTTCTCATCCACCCCGGCATGGGCGATCAGCGCGTCGCGCAATTGCGGACGGGTCAGGCCGGCGAGCGACAGGGGACCAGCCGGCTGGGCAGCGCGGCGGTCAAAGGACAGGTCCAGCGAATGCGCGGACGAGGAGGCGGTCTGGGCGGTCATGGCGCGTCCTATAATGGAAAAGCGCGCGCTCCGCGAGGGGGCGCGTTGCATGTCGGGATTGCGAGAATGTCCGTCGTCTGAGGATTGGCCGCAGGCCTATCCGCACAAAGCCTCGACCCGCTGCAGGGCGGCGGTGACGCCGGACAGCGAGAATTCGTAGGAGGTGGCGACGCCGGCGACGGTGGTGGCGGTGACCCGCATGGCCGAGCCGCGGCGCATCGCGCGGATCAGGTCCGGCTCGTCGGACAGATCGTCCAGGAAGGCTTCCTGGCCATCGGTGAACATGTCGAACCGGCTGGAGCCGACGCGGACTTCCGGCGGGCTGGTCGGGCGCAGATCATACCCCACCAGAAGATTGGGTTGTTCGTCGACCGCGCCGGACTGCCAGGACGCCACGATGAAATAGACGGTGCCATGCTCGTGGGCGCGCGGCGTGCTGTCGGTCGGACGCGACAGGGCATAGCAGATCAGCCCGGAATCCGAGGGCCGCGTGAAGACGCGCCAGTCATTGTACTCGCCACGGAACTGGGGTTCGTCCTGCGCAAAGGCAGGCGCGGACATCGGCAGGGCGATGGCAAGGCAGAGGGCGGACAGGCAGGCTTTCAAGGACACTTTGGATCAATCCTCATCGGGAGCGGAAACACACTGTGCGCACTCCATGGCGGTATGATGGCGAGGGTTAAGCCCGTCCTAATTTTCCCGCTTTGCCCACGGAAATCCTGCTTACCGGTGATGGCCGAATTTCTTGTCCGGTGAAGTGTCCATGTTCGGGCCGCCCGGCATGAGGGGGCGTTCCGCAAACCCGCCCAGGCTAAGCGCCCGGTCATAGAGAGTGATGGCACAGGCAACCGAGACATTGACGCAGAACTTGGTCGGGATTTTCACGATATGGCTGCACCGCGCCTGCATGTCCTCGGTCAGCGAGCCACGCTCGCGCCCGAAGACATAGGCGGCACAGAGCGGGTGGCGGAAGGTGGGCAGCTCGATCGCTTCATCGGTCAGCTCAATGCCGACCAGCTGACACTTGTCGGGCAGGACCATGTCGTTCAGCCCGTCCCATTGATAGTAGGGCACATGCTCGACCGATTTGGCGGTATCGGCCTGATAGACATCCCGCACGCGGTGATGGGCGTCCACCGTAAAGGCGAAGCTGGCTTCAAAGGCGTGGGCCGTCCGCAGGATGGCGCCCAGATTCATCGGTTTGGAAATGCCTTCGGCACCGACCCCGAAATAACCCCGCATGGCCCTGTCCCCCTATTTCACGTCGACGGTGATGCTGCCATCGGCTCTGACGGCAGCGCGCTTCATGCCCGGTGAGTTGAAGGGCTGGGCCAGATTGCCTTGCGCGTCGACCGCGATCAGACCGCCTTCACCGCCCAGCGCCCCCACATCGCCAATGGCGTTGCGGGCAGCGTCTTCCAGGCTCTCGCCGGCGTACTTCATGCGGGCGGACACATCCTTGGCCGTGCCCTGGCGCAGGAAGTATTCGCCCTGGCCGGTGCAGGAGATCGCGACATGACCATCGCTCCAGCAGCCGGCGCCGATGATCGGGCTGTCGCCGATCCGGCCCTCCAGCTTGTTGAGCGTGCCGCCGGTGGAGGTGGCAGCAGCCAGACGGCCGGCCGTGTCCAGCGCCACGCAGCCAACCGTGCCGGTGGCGATGGCGCGGCCATCCGGGGCGGCGGCCGGTGTGTAGTAGTCATTCACGCTGATGACACGCTCCAGCTCATGCATGCCGGCAAAGCGTTCGGCACCGCGACCGGCGAGCATGACGTGTGGGGTTTCCTCCATCACGCAGCGCGCTGCCTTGATCGGGCTGATGAAACCGGTGAGCGCGGCAACAGCCCCGGCCTTCTGGCTCGGGCCGTCCATGATGGCGGCGTCCAGCTCGTAACGGCCAGCCTGGTTCGGCGAGGCCCCCTTGCCCGCAACATAGAGGCCGGAGGCTTCCAGCTGCCGGACGATCTCGGTCACCACATCCAGGGCTGCTGAGCCGCCGGACAGCATCGATTTGCCGAGCTCTGCCAGCTCGCGCATGTGCGTGAGTTCGGGGTCATAGCTCCGGTCGGCGAGCACGCCGGCACCGCCGTGAAGAAGAAGGGCATAGGTCTGGCCCATGAGGGGTCCCCTGAGATCGGTTCAAGATTGGGTGGCCCAGCTCTAACACCCGAACTGGGCGCGTAGAACTCCCAATGCCATCGGGCCCGGCGAAGCCTGCGTTGAAACGCCACATATGGCCATAAATAGTCTGTGGGTATTATTCCCGTGTCGAAGTCCTGCCAGGGAATTTCGGCTTTTCCCTCCTCTTTTCGCGCCGCCGCGCTCAGGCGGCGCGTTTTCTTTTGGAGAGCGACACGCTATGTCGCTTGCATAATCGATAAAGGGGAAGTCACATGAAAATCGACAATTCCGTAGCTGCCGTGGTTACCGGTGGTGCATCCGGTCTCGGCGAAGGTACAGCCCGCCGTCTGGCCGCTGAAGGCGCCAAAGTGGCCATTTTCGACATGAATGAAGAGCGCGGCCAAGCTGTCGCCGCCGAGCTCGGCGGTGTCTTCGCCAAGGTCAATGTCGCCGACGCGGAGAGCGTGAAAGCCGGTTTCGAGATCGCCCGGGCCGCTCATGGCCAGGAACGTGTCCTGGTCAACTGTGCCGGGATCGGCTGGGCCGAGAAGACCGCCCGCCGGTCGTCCTCCGGCGATGTCGTCATGCACCAGCTCGACAAGTTCCAGCTGGTCGTGAACATCAATCTGGTCGGCAGCTTCAATTGCGCCGCCCTGTCCGCGGCCGGCATGCTGACCCTGGATCCGGACGCTTCCGGCCGTGGTGTCATCGTCAACACCGCTTCGGTCGCGGCCCAGGATGGCCAGATCGGCCAGGTGGCCTATTCTGCCTCCAAGGGTGGCATTTACGGCATGACCCTGCCGATGGCCCGTGACCTCGCCCGCGAAGGCGTGCGCGTGAACACGATCCTGCCGGGCTTCTTCGAGACGCCGATCTACAAGCAGATGCCGCCGGAAGTGAAAGTGAACCTGGCCAGCCATCTGCAATTCCCGCAGCGTTTCGGGACGCCGGAAGAGTATGCCGACCTGGTGAACTTCATGGTGTCCAACGACTACATCAACGCCGAATGCGTCCGTCTGGACGCCGGCGCCCGCATGCCCCCGAAATAAGGACAGGCCTTGCGCTGAAACAAAAAAGGCCGGGGCGAACCCCGGCCTTTTTCATGTCTGGGGACAGGTGCCGCCTAGAAGCGGTGGCGCACGGTCAGGCGGGCATTGGTCGGCTCGCCCGTGGAGATATTCGAGTTGGAGTGCGCGTCGGGGAAGTAATCCTCGTCCAGCAGGTTCTCGACATTGAGCTGGATCCGCGTCGTGTCGGACAGGTCGTAATAGACCGCCGCATCGAGACGCAGATAGTCCGGCACTTCGACCGAATTGTCTTCCAGTACGAAGAAGGAGTCCTGATAGGTGGCGCCGAGCGCCAGGGCGAGACGTTCGTTGACTTGATAGCGGTTCCAGATCGACAGCATGTGCTCCGGCGTCTGGCGCGTGACATTGCCGTCAAACCCGCCGCCTTCGACTTCACCGTCCAGCCAGGAATAGCCGGCATTGATCGTCCAGCCGTCCAGCAGTTCACCGATCAGCTGAAGCTCGAAACCCTCGGTCGTGCTGCCGGCCACCGTGGTCACGATGGAGGCGTCGTCCGGATCCACCGTTGTGAAGGGGCCGCGCTCCAGGCGGAACAGGGCCGCGGTGAAGCTGAGATGGTCATTGATGTCCCACTTGGCCCCGATCTCGCGGTTCTCGAAGACTTGCGGGCGGATGTCTTCCGTCGTGGTCGAGAGGGTGAGGAACTGGTCACCGGCACTCGGCAGGAAGGTCTCCGAATAGCTGGCGTAGAAGGAAACATTTGCCGCCGGCTTGTAGATCAGGCCGAAGCGCGGGGAAATCTCCTCGTCCACCCGGCCACGGCGGCCATCATCGGTCGCCGACACGGCGCGATGATCCATCACGGACACGTCGAACCGGTCGAGACGGGCACCCAGCACGACCTTGAACGTGTCGGTGATGTCGATCTGGTCCTGGACGTAGAGTGAGGCAAAGCTCACTTCGGATTCGCGATCACGAGCCGCTGCCGAGAAGGCAAAGTCGGGGATCACCAGCGGATCGGAAAAGTCGATCGTGATCTGGTCATCACTATTGGCGGCAAAAACATTGTCCCAGCGGGCATTGGACGTGTCCTGATCGCCATACTCGCCGCCCACCAGGAAGGTGTGACTGAAGACGCCGGTCTGGAATTCGCCGACCAGATTGGCCTGAACGATCAGATTGGTCCGGGCCGTCGTGTCGCGATACCCGTCCAGCGTGACCCGGTAGGGCGTGGCAGCGGTGTCGATCCGGGCTGCGTAGAGGTTCTGGTAGGCCTTGTCGTAGTCGGCGTATTGCACCGTGACATTGCCGCGCAGCTGGTTGGAGAACTCATGATCCAGACGGGCGCGGAGGGTGTGGGCTTCCAGCGTGGTGTTGTTGGCGTCGGCTGAGCCGAAGAAGGTGTCGTCGAAGCCTTCCAGGGGCCGGTTCGGAACGCCGGCATAGGCCACGGACGGCACGCCGCGATCCACCACACGGTCATCATTGAGGTATTCGTAGAACAGGGTGAGCGAGGTGTCGTTGCCCAGCTCCGTCACGACGGTCGGGTTGATGCCGTAACGCGTGCCGTCAAAGGCGTCGCGATGATTGGCCATCTCCTCGACAAACCCGTTCAGGCGGACGGCGGTATTCCCGCTGACGGCCCAATTCGTGTCGCCCGTAAGCTGGTAGGCCCCGAACGTGTCGAGGCTGGCGCTGGCTTCGGTGAAGTCTTCTTCCAAAGTCGGGGATTTGGTGACGCGATTGATGACGCCGCCACCGCCGCCGCGGCCGAACAGAAGCGCGTTGGAGCCGCGCAGGATTTCAACCTGTTCCAGATTGTAGAGCGGACGGAAGTACTGCACGTCGTCGCGGATGCCGTTGAGGAAGAAGTCACCCGTGGCCTGGTTGCCGCGGATATTGATGGCGTCCCGGTGGCCTTCGCCCTGGCTGATCGACAGGCCCGGCGTGTAGCGCAGGATGTCACCCAGATTGGCAAAGCCCTGTTCCGCGATCTGCACGTCGGAGACGATCGTCAGGCTCTGCGGCACGTCAATGATCGGCGTCGGGGTCTTCACCGCATTGAGCTGGTCGAGGGACAGATAACGGCCATCCACGCGGATGACGTCTTCCTGGTCGTCCTGGGCCAGGGCCGGGGCGGCAGCGAGGCCGAACAGCAGGGCGGTCGATGCCAGGAGAACGCGGGACTTGAACATGTTGGGAATGCCTCTGCGAATTAGTTTCAGGAGGCGGATTATTGAGGCTGATAGTGAGTGTCAAGAGCACACCCTGTCTCAGGGGAATGATCCGTGCAGAGCGCGAGCCGGCCGTGTCCTGCGCGCACCACAAACGGGAAAGGCCGGCGCTGGGCCGGCCTTTCGGGTTTCGTCCTGGCCATGAGCCGGGTTCTAGTCGGTCGACGGGCGCACAATCTCCTCTCCGAGATTGCTGATCACATCGCGCGCGTCGAAGGCATTGGCATCGTCCGGCTTGGTGCCGCGTCCCATGAAAATCTCTGCGCTGGCTTCATAGCGTGTGATCTCGCGGTAATTGCGGTCATCCCAGAACGGGTCGTGCCAGCCGCGCCAACCCCAGCGGGGATGGTAATAGGCATAGTTGACCGCGAACGGAGAGGCATAATTGGGTCCGAAACCCGTGCTGGTCAGCTGGGTGTCCTCGTCCGTCGCCCGGGTCACGACGGTGAAATAGTCGTATCCCGACTCCACCGTCAGCTCGGCGGCCCGGTACAGCAGGTAATTCTCGGTGGTCTCCCGGTCCGTCAGGGAATTGCCTCGGAAAGAGACACGGAAACGATTGGCCTCGATCTGGGTCTGGGAATATCCCTGACGTCCGTCTTCGGCGGCTTGATAGGGGGTGGGCGTGGCGCAGGCTGCCAGACAGGTTGCGGCGGCCACACTGAAAAGAATACGCCTCATGGGTCGGGCTCCTTGGGTCCTCGAACGTCACTCGCTGGATGGATTATGACTTGTCTGCGCGCTGAGGAAAGGGCTGACTTCAAGGAGCTGGGGTGACAATTCGTCCGCTTTCAGTCACATAAGCTCCAGCTAAAGTGGCACGACACGTCCGGAGTCCACCATGATCAGCCAGATGCTGGTCCTGTCTCTCCTCATCGGTAGCGGTACGCCCGCCCATCCGGAGACGGATCACGAAACGGCCGAAAATCCGATCTATCAGGCCTGCCTCGCGGAAGGCGGGGACAGCCTCGCCTGCGGCTGTCTGGAACGCGAGGCGAGCTCCCGCTTCAATCTCAGCCAGCGTCAGGTGATCGCCGCTGCCATGCCGGACTTGTCACGGGTCGGTGAGCCTCAGGATCTGGTCGACTCCCTGGGGCTGAGCCTGGATCAGGTGCTCAATCTTCGGCAACGCGTGAGCTATGCCGAGCCGGTTTTCCGGCAGGCTTGCGGGATCGGCCTGAGCGACCGCTAGCGGCTAGTTGATTCGGCCCTGGAACTCGGCAAAGCGCCAGACGGCCGGCGAGACCAGGCCGTGATGCGCGACCTGGACGGAATGGATCACGGCGTCGATCTCGCGCTTCCAGAAATCGAGAAAGCGGACCAGGCGCGGATATTTCGGTGCAAGGTCCTGGGTCTGCCAGAGAAAGGTCTGCAGCAGCGCCGG
>NZLV01000181.1 GCA_002694345.1 Maricaulis sp. | reverse complement strand
GCCGGGTGTGATCAGGACTGCTCCGGAGCCCGGGTCGAATTGGTGAACTCCGGATCGGGACCGTCAGGCAGTGAGGTCGTTTGGGTCGATGCTGCGAGCGGGATCACAAGCTATCCCGCCGATGTTCGCATTCGTGTCCATCTTTATAGCTGCTCGACGTCCAGATGCGCCGTGGTCGCGATGGGGTCGGGTTCGTACTGACCGATTCGGGCTTTGCGTTTTCCATGGCCTCATGCCGCGCTATGCTGCAAGGATCGACTGTTTCACAGGTTCACTGCAGGAGCGCCGTCATGCGCCTGATCATCAGCCTCGCCGCCTTCACCCTACTCTCCGCCTGTGCCTCCGCTCCGACGCACTACGTGCCCGCGAACGGATCGGACCGCGGTTTCTCGGAAACGCGTATTGAGCAGGACCGGTACCGGGTTCGCTTTGCCGCCGGATCGGACATGTCCTTCCAGGAAGCCGAGGACCTCGCCCTGCGCCGAGCTGCCGAACTGACCCTGCGCGAGGGGATGGACTGGTTCCAGGTCGTGACCCGGCAAAGAGACGGCAATGACCGCAACCCGGTGGGCGTGGGCGGCAGTGTCGGCCACACTTGGGGCTCTGGCGGCTTTTCCGGCAGCGGTGTCGGGATCGGCATCCGGATCGACGGCAATGCCGGCGACAAGGAAGTCATGCTGGAAATCCTGATGCGTGCCGGGGAACGCCCGGACATGGCGGACGCCTATGACGCCCGGGCCATTCTGGAATACGCGACAGGCCAATAGCCCCGAGACCTAGTCCAGCAGACCCAGCTCACGCTGCTTCTTTTTGCTGAGCCCCGATCCAACGATGCGGTGGCTCTCTGCGATATAGGCTTTCAGGTCCTCATCGCTCAGCCCGGGTTCGGCATAGTGCTGGATCCAGGTCATGCCGCGTGACGCCAGATAGGGCGCCGGACGCAGCCCCGGCTGTTCCTGCAGGATTTCAAAGGAGAGGTCGGAGACCTTGAAAGAGAAGCGTGGCCCCTCATCCGCGTCGAACCCGGCGACGACAAAGACCTTGCCGCCCACCTTCCAGACATCCGAGCCGCCCCATTGCACGACGTGCGATGTCGCGGGCATGGCCTGACAGAAGGCGTTGAATTCGGCCTGGTTCAAGACCCTTGCGCCGACAGTGTCTTGGCCTGCTCGACCCATTGATCGCGCACGATCCGGCCGCGACCATTGATACGGTCATCCCAGACCTCAACATCCGTCTCGGTCCACTCGGCGATCTGGGCAATCGTCGTGACACCGCCTGCCTGCAGCGCCGCGGCTGCCTTGGGCCCCAGCCCCTTGATCCGGGTCAGGTCATCCTGACCGGCGGGGCTGGCCGGTTTGGGCACGGATTTCGGCGCAGGCTTTTCAGCCGGTTTGGCCTTGGGTTTGGCTGCACTTTTGGGCTTGGCCGCCGCCTTCGGTTTGGCCGGAGCCTTGGCCGTCTCAGCCACCGGTTCTGACACCTTCTCGGCAACGGTCGGCTTGGCGTCGGCTGGTTTGGCCACAGCCGGTTTTTCATCCGCCGGTGCCGATTTCACGGACGCTTCGCCAAGGCGGCGGGCCAGGTTCTCGTTTTCCTGGCGCAGACGCGCATTCTCGGCCAGAGCCTTGTCGGCTTCAGCGCTGCGGGCATCACCGCTCCAGATCTGGTAACCGATGAAGACACCGGCCGCGATCGCCGCGAGCAAGAGGAGACCCATCTGCCAAACCAGGTAGAACATGCGCTAACCCCCAAAAGTCGAAACTGAGAACCGGATGGCCCGGTCCTGATCTTGTACCAAGACGACCGAAACCCGCGGATTTTCTGCCGCGCCATTGCCGAGCAGGACGGACACTTCGTCCAGACGGGCACTGTCCAAGCCGGCGGCCTGGGCCTCGCGCAACACGCTGACAGTCAATTGCGTGTCGGACGGACAAGACTGGAAGACCCGGCCCACGCGCCGCAGCGACACGGCGGTCAGCGGGCTGGGTGACGCCCCCTGGCGGTCAAAGCGCAGCGTATCTGCGCCCTGAGCGGCGCGGATGATGGCTGCACAGGCTTGCACGTCCGGAATGTGGGCCTGGGCCGGCAGGCCCGCCGGTGTCAGGATCCAGGCGCCTTGATAAGGCTCCGGCAAAGCCTGAAGGGCCGCAGACACAGATTGAACGGTCTGCGGATTGGCCGCTTCACCGACCAGAACCCCATATTGCCCCTGCAGGACAAGTGCGCCGCGGTCGAGACGGGCCAGTTGGCCGAGAAGCCGGGTCGCGGTTTCCTGCCAGGCCGGAGAGGATGACCCACCCGGAACGAGCGTCAGATCGGTGTCGGCGCCATGCTCGAACTGGTCCTCGGCAAACCGTGTGAGCGCATTGCGCGCCGCGGCGTCGGTGGCATCGCCGCGCAACAGGACCCGGCCATTCAGCGCGACATCCGCCCGGAACACGAAGCCCTGCTCCAGCCGCGCATCGATGGTCTCATCGATGACGCGGGTCACCCCGCCAGCGACCCGACCGCCTGACCAGGTGGACGCCGCCACAGTCGACAGGGCGTCAGCCCGGGCCGTGTCGGTGGGCGCCGCACCGGTCACGATGGCCGTTTGCCCCTTCATCCGGACATGGGCCCAGTCATGACCCCGCAGGCTGAGCGCATTTTCGGCCCCGGCCTGCAGCCGCGCCTCGATCGCGCCCACAGAAAAAGGACCGACGGAAAACAGAAGAACCGCCGCACTGAAAGCCGCCGCAGCCGAAATCAGCAGGACGTTGCGAACCCGGGTCGTCATCTCAAAATTCGTCATCGCGTGAAAAACCATCCCCGCGCAGGGTTCAATCAGCCGAATTCGGCAGTTTCAGGGCAAGCTGCTGATTCCGGAAGTAGCATTAAACCAGACGCCTCTCCAGAGGGCAGAATGCCGCTTTGTAACCTCAAAGAGAAAGGGCCGGAGCAAACGCCCCGGCCCTTCCCGAACTCAAAGCCGTATGACGGGCTTAGTAGCGGGCGCGCAGCGTCAGACCATAGGTCCGCGGCTGGCCCAGGAAGGCATTGAAGGAGCCCGACTGGAACGGACCGTCAAAACCGACCTGGATGTAGTCTTCATCAAACAGGTTGCGGCCCCACAGCTCGAGAGACCAGCTCTCGTTCTCTGCGCCCAGACCCAGACGACCATTGAAGATCGCATAGGCGTCCTGGTGCTTTTCCGGGTCCAGGTCAGAACCGGTGTTCTGCTCGGACATCCAGCGACCATCCAGGTGAGCCAGCCAAGTCATGCCATTCTCGAACTGGCCTTCATAGGTGATGGCACCCGAAGCATACCATTCCGGAGACAGCGAGAACTGACGGCCAGACAGCACGTCCACGTCCGCCGTGCCCGTCGGAGCGAACTCGTCATAGGCAGCGTCGGCATAGGTGATGCCGCCCTGAAGGGTCAGACCTTCCATCGATTCCGGGTACCACAGCAGTTCCAGTTCACCACCCTGGGTCGACGCACCATCAATCGAGGTGACGAAGTAGGACAGGCCGTTGAACGTGTTCAGCTGGTAGTTCTCGAAGTCCGAACGGAACAGGTAGAAGTTCGCCAGCAGCGAGTCATTGAACCATTCCGTCTTGATACCGATTTCGAAGCTGTCGACCGTCTCCGGTGCGAAGGCCGCCGGATAGGTTTCCGGATTGGCCAGCACATTGGTGAAGTTCACAGCCGAGGAACCGGCCTGCGTGAAGCGGTCCAGGTTGAAGCCACCCGCCTTGTAACCGCGGGAGTAGGTCCCGTAGGCCAGAAGGTCATCGTTGAAACGATGCGAGATGGACGCCATGCCCGACAGTTCGTTCTCTTCGAACGACTGGGTGTGGCTGATCATGGAGAAAACGTCACGGCTCTGCGGCAGGCAGGAGAACGTGCCGAGCTGGGCCAGGCTGGCGGCCGGGAGACCCGACGCACCGGACAGGACAGCCAGGAAGGTCTGGGCCTGCGGCGTGGTGAAGTCCAGGGCCGGACCCACAGCGTGTTCCCAAACGGCGCAAGCCGGGCTCTCGCTGTCACCCCAATCGAAGGTGGCCTGCTTTTCCGTGGAGGTGTGACGCAGACCGAAGGTCAGGTCCGTGCTGTCCGTGATCCGCCACGTATTGTGCGTGAAGAAGGACAGGCTCTCGGAACCCTGCGTGTACGTGTCGCCATTGACGTTCCAGGCACCGGCCGGAATGCCCGTTCCCGGGGTCAGACCAACAAAGCCCGGAACCGGGTTGCCGAGGAAGGCGGAGACACCGGCCGCGGCGTTGGCAATGTCGACGATCGTCGTCGGCGACGTGCCGCCGGAAGCCAGCAGGGACAGGAAGGGCTCGAAGTGGGCACCCGTCAGGATGGCGTCGCGGCGAACCAGGGTCTCGTTGGAGTAGTAGGTGCCGACCATCCATTCGAAATAGTCGGTGGAACCCGACAGGCGGGCTTCGAACGTGGTGCTGGCAAAATCAACCGTGTTGTCTTCCGGCAGGCGATAGACAGCGTCCATGCCGGTGAAGTCCGTGTCCTGGCCGGACATCACGGAGAAGTCACGGTCAGAGGCGATCACGGTCAGGTCGAAATTGTCGAAGGCCCAGTTCAGCTCACCCTGGATGCCGTAGTCTTCGATCTCCTGGGTGGTGGCCCGGTTGGAGTTCACGACACGGGCAAACGGATCTTCCGAACCCGGCAGTTCGCGGGCACCCGGAACCAGCGCATTGACGATGGCAGCGGTCGGACCGGAGACGAGGCTCGGCGCGGCGCAGCAATCTTCATCACGGCTGGTGTAGTCGGCGCCCAGAACCAGGCTGACATCGTCGGACAGGTCGAACAGGACCTGACCACGCAGCGTGTAGAAGTTCTGGTTGGCGTCTTCCGTCTCGGTACGCGGACCGGAGAAGGTGTTAACCGTCTGGAAGCCATCACGTTCGCGCTGGGCACCATAGAGGCGCACGGCGACGCTGTCGCTCAGACCACCGGTTACACCACCGGCAATGCCCCAGCCATCAGCACCACCACCCATGACGGTGGCTTCCGCGTGGGCACCGAAATCATATTCCGGACGCTTGGTGTTGATGTTGATGATACCGGCCGAGGTGTTGGCGCCGAACAGCGTGCCCTGCGGACCACGCAGGACTTCGATCGAGGACAGTTCGCCCAGATCGCCGAAGCTGATCCCGTTGCGCGAACGCGGAACACCGTCGATGACGACGCCGACCGAAGATTCCAGACCGGGGTTGTCACCCACGGTACCGATGCCACGGATACGCGCCGTGGTGGAATATTCGTTCGATGTCGAGGTGACGTTCAGGCCCGGCGCGATGACGGCCAAATCCTTGATGTCGCTCACACCGGCATTGGTGAGAAGTTCTTCATTATAGGCCGTGACGGCAACCGGCACGTCCTGGATGCCCTGCTCCCGCTTCTGCGCCGTCACGGTGATGACGTCGACGCTGCGAGTTTCCTGGGCGACAGCCTGGCCCGAAGTCAGGGCGACGGCTGAGGTTGCGGCAAGCAAAAGGGTGCGATGAATCGCTGACATACTCTATCTTCCTCCCGTTGGTCGGCAGCTTGGGACTGCCTGTCGTTCACGCCCATTTTCCTGTGTCGGGTATGGACGCGGGCGGACATTGGTAGAAATCGCAACTCAGGTGAAGCCGGTTTTCTGCTTTTTTGCCCGTTCGCACTTGCAGCGGCTCATTTTTCCGGCGTTTTCCGCCCCGGTGTTGCATACCTGTCACAACCGACAGGGGGCAGCATTGCGGATGAGGGGCAAACCGCCGTACATTTGGTTGTGTCCTAGGGGAGTATGAGTGTGACGAATCGTCTTGCAGCGTTAATCATTGCGGCCATGATCAGCGGCCCGGCCTGGGCCCAACCTCCCCACCCGATCCAGCCCGTCGACGTCTTCGAACTCGAAGCGGCCTCCGATCCGCAAATTACATCCGACGGTATGCTGGTGGCTTATGTGCGGCGCAGCAATGACTTCGACACGGACCGCACGCAGTCGGCGATCTGGCTGATCGACACCGATGGTTCGAACCATCGCGCCCTGCCGACATCAGCGGGTGAAAGCCACTCCCCGACCTGGTCCCCGGACGGCCAGTCCCTGGCCTTTGTCATGCTGGGCGAGACGGGTCCATCGCTGCAGGTCTGGGAGCGCAGTAGCGGGCGGATTCGCAAGCTGACCAATCTGGACACTGGTCTGAGCGCCATGGCTTGGTCTCCGGACGGAACACAAATCGCCTGGTCAGCCTTCATGCCAGCTGCCGGCGTGGCGCCCGCCGCACTGCCCGATCATGGCGACCGCGACTGGGCGGCGGCGGCCACCGTGGAAGACCGACTGAACTTCCGCTTCGATGGCTCCGGCAATATCCCCACCGGCCAACTG